>JBHEMB010000001.1:0-4904 GCA_046262855.1 Mycobacteriales bacterium
CCAGCCGGGATAGGTGTTGTAGCTGACCACGGCGACGCCGCCGGCGGCGAGGTTGCGGGCGCAGATGTCGAGGATCTTGTCCTGCACCTCGGGCGGGACCCAGGAGTAGACGCCGTGGCAGATGACGTAGTCGAACTGGCCGTCGCTGTCGTCGACGTCGGTGATGCTCGCGTGCCGCAGCTCGATGTTGGTCAGCCCCAGCTGGGCAACCGTTCGCTGCCCGTCGGCGATCTGACGACCTGAGAGGTCGATCCCGAGATAGGAGCTACCGGGGTAGGCCACGGCCATCGGGATGATGTTGCCGCCGAGCGCGCACCCGAGCTCCAGCACGCGCGCGGACTCGACCGCCGGCGGGCCGGCACCGAACAAGGTCGCGATGGCCGCCAAGCGACCGGGGTGCGTCGCGGCGTGCGTGGCCACGCCGTACGGCACGTCGTCATAGGTCGACGTGGGCACCACAGGCTCGACGCCGGACATGGCCGGTCAAGGTACGGGTCAGGCTCGATGCGGGTCAACGAACTCCCCGGTCACCAAGGCCGAGACGGGCGGAACGGGCTAGCCCCGATCGGGTGGTGGATCGGAAAAGCGGTCCGCCACAATGTGCGAGTGCACCAGCCCCAGTCGATGCGCGTCGACCTGCCCGCCGAGCCCGCGAGTGTCGGCCAGGCGCGCCGGTTCGTGCGGGGAGTGCTGGACGATTGGGGCCTGGACGACCTCGTCGAGACAGCCACGCTGCTGACCTCGGAGCTCGCGACGAATGCCGTGCTGCACGCCCGGACGACCTTCGCGGTGGTCGTCTCGCGCTCCAGGCGGGACGTGCGGGTGGACGTGCTGGACGGCTCCGAGGTGCAGGCGAGAGTGCGACGGCCATCGCCGACAGCCGGCACGGGACGCGGCGTGAACATCGTGGCCGCGCTGGCCGATCACTGGGGCCCGACGCCCGCGAAGGAGCTGCACGGCTTTGCGAAAGGCGTGTACTTCACGATGCCGACCTAGGCCGGCCGCGGCACCTGGAAGCGGTACTTGTAGGCCGGCAGCCGGACGAGGAAGTACCGCAGCGCGGCGAGGGTCTGGTCGCGCTTGCCACCGCCGTCGTGCAGCAGCACGATGCCACCGGGCCGCAGCGTGGCCATGACGGCGCCGACGATGTGGGCGGCACCGGGCCGGGCCCAGTCGCGCGGATCGACGGTCCACTTCAGCGGCGTCATGTGCAGCCGCCGTGCCAGCAGCTCCACCTGGCCCGACCAGGCGCCGCCGGGGGCCCGGAAGAACTGCGGGGCGATCCCCCCGCTGGCCTGGGTGATGGCGGCCTGGGACTTGCTCATCTCCTTCAGGATCTGCGCCTGGCTGCGATGGTTCAGCTTCTCGTCGTGGTCCCAGGTGTGGTTGCAGAGGGTGTGACCGCCGTCGACGATCGCCTTCACGAGCTCGGGGTACTGCTGCGCCTGCCGGCCGATCAGGCAGAAGGTCGCCTGCACGTTCGCCTCCGCCAGCGCCTGCAGGATCAGCGGGGTCCACTGCGGGTTGGGGCCGTCGTCGAAGGTCAGGGCCACCGGACGGGCAGAGAGCAGCGCACCGTCGTACGGCTTGACGAGCACTGACTTAGCGATCACCTCGTGCGAGACGACCCCGCGGACGACCCGCACGCGACCCGGCCGGGCTCCCCTGCGCAGGCTCGCGATGCCGTGGTTCGCGGGCACCAGCAAGGTCACGGTCTCGGCTGCCTCCGTGACGTCGCCGCCGCCCTCGACGGTGATGACAGCGCCCGGGTTGACGCGGCTCGCGACGAGCGTCGGCAGCCCGTTGACCAGCACCCGCCCGGGATGCCGGTCGGGCCCCAGCGACCGGTGCGTCTTGATCGACAGCAGCTCACCGGCAGGTACCGCGACACCGGCCTCCTTGAGGGCCTGCTCCACGGTCGAGACGCCGGCTGCGGCGACGTGCGTACCGGCCACGGTGATCGTCGGGCGCGGCGTCGCGACTTCGCCTGTGGTCGAGCAGGCAGCGAGCAGCACGCTGAGCAGGAGTGGCACGGCGCGGCGGGACAAGGACAACTCCAAGAAGACTGCTGTCTTCTCCAGACGCACAAGGCGCGCCGGAGGTTGCGTGTCAGGGTAGTGCGGCGACGATCTCGGCGAGGGGCTTACGCGCACCCGTCCAGAACGGTGTCTCGAGCTTGGTGTGCAGGCGCGCGCGCGAGCCCCTCAGGTGCCGCAGGCAGTCGACGATGCGGTGCAGCTCGTCGGCCTCGAAGGCGAGCAGCCACTCGTAGTCGCCGAGCCCGAAGGCCGCCACGGTGTTGGCCCGCACGTCCTCGAACTCGCGGCCCTGCTGGCCGTGCTCGGCCAGCATGCCGCGCCGCTCGTAGTCCGGCAGCAGGTACCAGTCGAGAGAGCGGTTGAACGGGTAGACGCAGACGTACCGCTTCGGGTCCTCGCGCCGCACGTACGCCGGGATGTGGTTGCGGTTGAACTCCGCGGGCCGATGCAGGCCGACGCTGGACCACACCACCTCGAGATGCCGGCCGAGCTGCGTCGTGCGGAACCGGCTGAAGGCGTCCTGGAGCACGTCGGGGTCCGGGCAGGTCCACCACACGAGCAGGTCCGCCTCCGCCTTGTAGCCCTGCAGGTCGTAGCTGCCGCGGGTGTAGACGTCCTTCTCGAGCACCTCGTCGAGCAGTCCCTGCGCCTCGGCAGCCAACCCCACCCGATCAGCAGGCAGCGGCGAGATCACCTTGAAGACGGCATAGGTGGTGTACAGGAGCTGGTCGTTCAGCTCCTTGGCGGAGAGGGTCGATTCGGCCATGTCCCCATTGTGCCCTGCGGGTCAGCCGTGCTGCCTGCCGCGAGTGACCTCCAGGGCGGCCAGCTGCCCGCTCCTGATCACCGCGGGCACCCCCACGCCGTCGAAGGCGGCCCCCGCGACCGCCAGCCCGGCCGGCAGCCCAGCGCGCAGCCGCTGCACGAGGTCGAGGTGCCCAGGTGCGTACTGCGGCAGGCCACCACCCCAGCGCGTAACCCGGCTGTCGATGACCCGTGGCACGCTCCCGAGCGCCGCGCAGAGCTCTGTCCACACGCTGTCGACGAGCTCGCCGTCGTCGCGTTGCAAGGTGCGCTCCTCCCCCACGCGCCCGACGGAGGCGCGAACGACCGCCGGTCCGGGACGGTCCCACTTGCGGCTCGTGAAGGTCACCGCCTTGGTGTCCCTGCGCGTCACGGCCGGCACCAGGTATCCCGATCCGGCACCGGGACTCGGGCCGTCCAGCACCAGCGTCACGATCGCCACGCTGGCGTACCTCACCTGAGCGAGCTCCGACGTGGCGACGTGGCCGTGTAGCAGGCGAGCGGCCGGCGCGGCGGGTACGGCCAAGATCACCCCCTCCGCGTCGACGTACGACGGCTCCGCGGCCGATCCGGTCTCGAGCCGCCATCCGGTGGCCGTCCGTGCTAGCCCCCGGACCGTGGTCGAGAGCCGGACGTCGAGCCCCTTGGCAACGGCAGCCGGAAGCAGCCCCAGGCTCCCGATCGTCTGCGCGAACACCGGCTCGGAGCTCGGCGTCCCCCGGGCGGCCCGTGCGGCCGCGATCAGGCTGCGGTGCTCCGCGAGGTGCGGCCACAGCTGCGGCAGCGTTGCGCGCACCGACAGCCCGTCGGCGGTCCCGGCGTACACCCCGCCGAGCAGCGGGTCGACGAGCTGGTCGACAACGGGATCGCCGAGCCGGCTGCGTACGAGCTCGCCGACGCTGACGTCCTCCATGACGGGATCTCCTGGCGACTCCCGCACGACGCCGACCAGGTCGCGGACCGCCTCGGGCTCGGTGGGGATGCCCATCACGGTTCCCGCCGGGAGCGGACGCATCCGGTCCGTCCAGAGCGAGGCCGCTCCGGTGGCCGGCGAGACCACGTCGAGCCCGACGGACTCCGCGAGCTCGACGCCCCAGGGGACCCGACGCAGCATGGAGTCGGCGCCCTCGTCGACGAGCTGGCCGCCGACCTCTGACGCACGGACCTTGCCCCCGACCGTCGCGCTGCACTCCAGCACCACGACGTCCATGCCCTGCTCGACGAGCGTCCGGGCGGCTGCCAGCCCCGCCAGTCCGGCGCCGACGACGGCGATCGTGGTCACGGTTTCGCAGCCTAGGTGTGACCGTTCCGTGTCCGACGCCGGGAGCCGTCTGGCCAGCCGGCGCGTCAGACCACCACCGAGCCCTGGAGGTCCGATGCGTCGCACCGCACTGCTCCCCCTGATCATCGTCCCGCTCCTCGCCGGGTGCAGCTCCTCGGCAGACAACGCCAGCCGTGCCACGTCGGCCGGCGCGGCACCGGCGCCCGCGAAGGCGCAAGCGGTGTCCGAGCCCGCCTTGGAGCGCGCGGTCATCCGGACCGCGCGGATCGCCGTGCACGTGAAGAGCACGAACGCGACCGCGAACGAGGCGGTGAGCATCGCGACCGACCAGCACGGGCGCGTCGACAGCGACGAGCGCAGCCAGGACGGCCACGGCTCGGCCACCCTCGTGCTGCGCATCCCGCCGTCGCGGGTGGAGCGGACGCTGTCCGAGCTCGCGAAGCTCGGGACGGAGACCAGCCGCTCGGTGTCCGACAAGGACGTGACGGCACAGACGGTCGACGTCATGAGCCGGGTGGCCACCCAACGGGCCAGCGTCGCTCGGGTCCGCGCCTTGCTCGCCCGTGCTCAGTCGCTCACGGACATCACGCGGATCGAGGGCGAGCTCACCCGTCGCGAGGCAGATCTGGAGTCCCTGCAGAACAGGCAGCAGGCGCTGGCCGGTCAGGTCGACCTGGCGTCGGTGACCGTCGCGCTCACGGGCTCGAGCGCACCCATCGGACCCGGCCGGCACGCCGGGTTCACCCACGGCCTCGAAGGCGGCTGGTCCGCCCTGACGG
>JBHEMB010000002.1:0-7134 GCA_046262855.1 Mycobacteriales bacterium
GCTGCGTGTCACTGGGCTCGAAGGACACCGGCAGCGCGCCGAACTTGAGGTTGTTCGAGAGGTCCTGCGCTTCCTTCTGCGAGAAGTTGCCGCTGATCTGGGTGTCGCCCTGGATGACGCTCTGTGTTTGCGGATTGCTGATGACGACGCCGTCGAGCACGATGCCGATCTGGTCGGTCGGCGAGGGGTGCGTGCCGGTCAGGGTGTCCTTGGTCAGCTGCGTCCAGCGGTCCTGGCCGGAGCCCTTCCAGGAGATGTTGACGACGAAGTTGCCGACCTGGTCGTTGCCAGGGGACGCCGACTTGATGTCCTTGCCGAAAACGGTGGGCTTGGCGAGGTGGAACTTGGCCGTGCCCTCCTTGTTGCAGGCAACGATCTCGTCCTTGGGGTGCGGCAGCTCGGTGCCACCCGACCGCACCCGCGGGTCGGCACAGTCGAGCAGGGCGAAGTTCGCCGCGGAGTAGACCGCGCCGCTGGTCAGCGTCGGCTGGTCCTGCGGTGCCGCCGAGCCAGTCGACGTGGGCGTGGCCGACGGCGTGGCGGACGGGGACGGGGACGGGGACGCGCTTGCGGCCATGGTGAGCGCCTGGCTGAGCACGCGCTTGCTGGCGGTCTTGCTCGGCTTGGGGGTCGTCGCGGCAACGCTGGGCGTGGCCGTCGGCACCACCGTGGCCGTCGGGGACGGTGTGGATGCCGCCTCCTCGAGGACCTGCCGGAACTCCATCTGCGCAGCCTGCGTGACCCGGCTGACGGCGTCGCGGTTACCGCCCGGGACGGACACGATGATCTGGTCGCCCTGGACGACGATCTCGGCAGCCGAGACGCCCTGGCCGTCGACCCGCTGCCGCAGGATGTCCACCGAGGCCGACAGCTGCGAAGCGCTGACCTTCTTCCCGCTCTCGAGCTTCGGCGTGAGGATGACCTGCGCGCCGCCCTTGAGGTCGAGGCCGAGCTTGGGCTTGAGCCAGGCGCTGCCCTTGCCGGCGAAGATCACCGTCGAGTACAGCGCTGCGAACATCACCAGCAGGGCGATGAGGTAACGGCCGACGAGCAGCTGGCCACGTGCGGGGCCGGGACGTGCCACGAGGAGCGATCTCCTGTCTCAGGCGGGCGGGGCGCCCGCACGCGCGTACAGGCAGCAGTACGCCGGTGACGGCTCCCGCTGCGCTTCGGGCGAGTCTAGGGGCCCACGCCCCCCGAGGAACGCTCCGCCGCGGCCTGAGGTTCCGCAACCGAGGTGTGCGGGGCTACGCGGGCGTACGGCGGTGGCAGCCCGCACACCTCCGCCGCGGGCCTGCGGTCAGGCGGTGTCGAGGTCCAGGGGGAGCACGTCGACGGGACCCGGCGGGCGCAGGCTCGCCACCGCGGGCGGTGCCAGGCCGCAGTGCCGCCAGGCGGCGGGCGTCGCGATCCGGCCGCGGGGGGTCCGGGCGACCAGGCCGCTGCGCACGAGGAAGGGCTCGCAGACCTCCTCGACCGTCTCGGGCTCCTCCGCGACGGCCACGGCGAGGGTGGAGAGCCCGACCGGTCCGCCGTTGAACCGGCGTACCAGCGCATCCAGGACCGCCTTGTCGAGCCGGTCGAGGCCGAGCTCGTCCACGTCGTAGACCTCGAGCGCCTCGCGCGCGGTCGGGCGGTTGACCGTGCCGTCGCCCCGGACCTCGGCGTAGTCGCGGACCCGGCGCAGCAGCCGGTTGGCGATCCGGGGCGTGCCCCGGGACCGACCGGCGATCTCGCCGGCCCCGTCCGGGTCGATCGTGACATCGAGCAGCCCCGCCGAGCGGTGGATCACGCGGGTGAGCTCCTCAGGGCTGTAGGGCTCCATGTGGGCGGTGAACCCGAACCGGTCCCGCAGCGGGCCGGTGAGCAGCCCCGAGCGGGTGGTCGCCCCGACGAGCGTGAACGGCTTGAGCTCGAGCGGGATCGAGGTTGCACCGGGGCCCTTGCCGACCATGACGTCGACGCGGAAGTCCTCCATCGCGAGGTAGAGCATCTCCTCGGCCGGCCGGGCGATCCGGTGGATCTCGTCCACGAACAGCACCTCGCCGTCCTGCAGCTGGCTCACGAGGGCGACCAGGTCGCCGGCGCGCTCCATCGCCGGCCCGCTGGTCATCCGGATGCCGGTGCCGAGCTCGGCCGCGATGATGAGCGCCAGGCTCGTCTTGCCGAGCCCCGGCGCACCCGAGAGCAGGATGTGGTCGGGCGGAGCACCTCGGCGCTTGGCGCTCTCGAGCACGACGCTGAGCTGCTCGCGGACCCGCTCCTGGCCGACGAACTCCTCCAGGTTGCGCGGCCGCAGCGCCGCCTCCAGGACGCGCTCGTCGTCGCCCGCCTCCGGCCGCGCGATGGCTGCTGCGGCGGCCAGCTCGTCGTACTCGCTCATCGGTTCTTCCCGAGCATCTGGAGGGCTTCTCGAAGCAGCGAGGGTACGTCTGTCTCGCTCGCGTCGGGGTGGGCCGCCGACAGCCTGACGACGACTTCGTCTGCCTGTGAGGAGCTCCAGCCGAGACCCACCAGGGCCTCGGTGAGGGTGTCGCGCCACGCGACGGGCGCGGTGCTGCCGCTGGTGTGCGCGATCCCGAGCTTGTCGCGCAGCTCGAGGACCATCCGCTCCGCACCCTTCTTGCCGATGCCGGACACCAGCGTCAGCGACGCGAGGTCGTTGGTCGCGATGGCGCGCCGCACGGCGTCCGGCGTGAGCGTGGTGAGGACGGCCTGGGCGACCTTGGGACCGATGCCGCTCGCGGTCTGCAGCACCTCGAACAGCTCCCGCTCGTCGTCGGTCTCGAAGCCGTAGAGGGTCAGCGAGTCCTCTCGGACCACGAGGCTGGTGGCCAGGAACGCCTCGTCGCCGGTGCGCAGCCGCGCCCGGGTGCCCGGTGTCGTCTGCACGGCCAGGCCCACGCCGCCGACCGAGAGGACGACGCCGCCCGGGCTGTGGGCGGTGACCCGTCCGGTGAGGCTGGCGATCACGAGCGCAGCGCCAGCGCGGGCGCGCGCCACGAGTGGCAGATGGCCAGCGCCAGCGCATCGGCGGCATCTGCCGGCTTGGGCAGCTCAGTGAGCCGGAGGATGCGGGTCACCATGAGTCCGACCTGGGCCTTGTCGGCCCGGCCGGAGCCGGTGACGGCCGCCTTCACCTCGCTGGGCGTGTGCAGGACCACGGGGATGCCGCGCCGGGCGGCCGCGGTGATCGCCACGGCACCGGCCTGCGCCGTGCCCATGACGGTGCGGACGTTGTGCTGCGCGAAGACCCGCTCCACGGCGACGGCGTCGGGCTGGTGCAGGTCGAGCCAGGCCTCGATGTTCCGCTCGAGCTCCACGAGGCGGGCGCCGAGCTCGGCCTGCGCGGGGGTCCTGACCACGCCCACGGCGATGAGCGACGCCCGGCCGGGCCGTCCTTCGATGACGCCCAGCCCGCACCGCGTCAGGCCTGGGTCGACCCCCAGCACGCGCACCCGTCGTACCCCTCTCGATCACCTGTTCGGCAGCGTAGGCCCTCCCGCTGACGGACTCCCGCAGGCTGGCCCGGCGTGGCGGCTTGTCACTTCAGTCACTCCTGTCACTCTGTCCCCATCAGTCACAGCCGGGGGGTCGGGATGTCGAACGTGATGCGCTTCTTCGTGTCAGCGGTGCTGCTGGTCGCGGCCGGCGCCGTGGGGCTGGTCGCGATGTGGGTGCCGGCCGGCCACACGGGGCTCGCGCTGGTCGTGTTCGCCGGCCTCGCGGTGGCCGCTGAGGTCGTCGGCGAGGACGTCTACGGGTCCTCGACGGTCTCGCTGTCCGCCGTACCCGTGCTCGCTGCCGCCTGCGCCGGGGAGCCGGGTGCCGCCCTCGTGGCCGCCGCCGCTGCAGGCATCGTGACCACCGCCAGGGCGGGGACGCGTCGGATCGAGCAGTACCTGTTCAACCCGGCGGCGCTGATCATCTGCGCCGCGCTCGCGAGCATCGTGGCGCACCCTGCAGTGGGTCACGCGCTGCCCTTCGTGGTGGTGGCGGGCGTGCTGGCGGGGGTGGGCTACTTCGCCCTCAACAACGGGCTGGTCGCGGTGGCCATCGGGCTCGACCAGCGGCGCTCGCCTACCGAGGTGGCGCGCGCCGAGCTGGCGTGGCTGCTGCCGTCGTTCCTGGGCTACGGGCTGCTCGCGGGGCTGTTCGGCTCGGCCTGGACGCTGTCGAACGGCTGGGGCGTGCTCGCGTTCCTCGTCCCGCCCGCGCTGATGCGGCACGCGCAGCGCCAGGTGGTCTCGCGCACGGAGCGCTCGGTCAAGGAGCTCAAGGCCGCGCACCGGGAGCTGCGCGACGCGCACGCGGCGGTCGTCGAGAGCCACCGGACCACGGCCGCGGCGCTCGCCCAGGCGATCGAGGCGCGCGACTCAGGGACGGGCGGGCACGTCGTGCGGGTCACGAAGCTCGCCACCGCGATGCTGGCGCTCGTCGACCCCGACCTGGCGGCGGACGAGCACGTCTCGTTCGGCTTCCTGCTGCACGACGTCGGCAAGATCGGCGTGCCGGACGCGATCTTGCGCAAGCCCGGGCCGCTCACGCCCGAGGAGCGCGCCATCATGGACAAGCACCCCGCGATCGGGCACCGGATCGTCAGCGAGGCCGGCTTCGACGAGGTGGTCGGCACCATCGTGCTGACGCACCACGAGCGCTGGGACGGCCGCGGCTACCCGCAGGGGCTGAGCGGCGAGAGCATCCCGCTGGCCACCCGGGTCTTCGCCGTCGCGGACTCCCTCGACGCCATGACCGACGACCGGGTCTACCGCGCGGGCATGCCCCTCGACGACGCGATCACAGAGGTCGTGCGGCACAGCGGCACCCAGTTCGACCCGCTCGCCGTCGAGGTGCTGTGCCGGATGGACCGCAGCGTCATCGCCGAGCTGCTCCAGCTCGACCGCCACCGCGTGATCACCCTCGTCTGAGCCCGCCCCCTCCATGATCCACGCGGCATGAAAGCGCTTACACGGCCCGGAAACGTGAGCCAACTCCGCGTGGATCATGAGCCGAGCGAGCGGGCTCAGACGGAGGCGAGAACCTCGTCGGAGACATCGAAGTTCGCGTACACGTTCTGCACGTCGTCGAGGTCCTCGAGGGCGTCGACCAGCTTGAGCACCTTGCGCGCGGGCTCGTCCTCGAGCTCGATCGTCGTGCCGGCGACCCAGGCGATGTCGGCGGAGTCCACCGTGAGGCCGGCCGCTGTGCAGGCGGTGCGGACCGCATGGGTGTCGGTGGCGGCGCAGACGACCTCGAACGCGTCGTCGGTGTCGTTGACCTCCTCCGCGCCGGCGTCGAGGACGGCCATCAGCACGTCGTCCTCCGTGAGCCCTTCGGTCTTGGTGATGAGGACCAGGCCCTTGCGCTCGAACAGGTACGCCACCGAGCCCGGGTCGGCCGGGTTGCCGCCGTTGCGGGTGATCGCGGTGCGGACCTCGGCGTTGGCACGGTTGCGGTTGTCGGTGAGGCACTCGATCAGGAACGCGACGCCGCCGGGCCCGTAGGCCTCGTAGAGGACCTCCTCGTAGCTGACGCCCTCGCCCAGCTCACCGCTGCCGCGCTTGACGGCGCGATCGATGTTGTCGTTGGGGACCGACTGGCCCTTGGCCTTGGCGATCGCGTCGGCGAGCGTCGGGTTGCCCGAGGGGTCACCGCCGCCCGTGCGGGCGGCGACCTCGATGGTCTTGATGAGCTTGGCGAACAGCTTGCCGCGCTTGGCGTCGACGACGGCCTTCTTGTGCTTGGTCGTCGCCCACTTCGAATGTCCGCTCACGACACCATCCTACGGACGAAGTAGGCGTGCAGCCGGGCGTCCCCCGTCAGCTCCGGGTGGAACGACGTCGCGAGCAGGTGACCCTGTCGAACCGCGACCGGGTGCTCCCCCAGGCTCGCGAGCACCTGAACGTCGGGACCCGCGCGCTCGACCCAGGGCGCCCGGATGAAGACGCCGTGCACCGTCCCGACACCGTCGACGGCCAGGTCCTCCTCGAAGGAGTGGACCTGCGAGCCGAACGCGTTGCGCCGCACCGTGATGTCGAGCCCACCGAGCAGCTTCTGATCGTGCCGGCCGTCCAGCACCTCGCCGGCCAGCAGGATCATCCCGGCGCAGGTCCCGAAGGCAGGCAGTCCGTCCGCGATGCGGGAGCGCAGCGGCTCCAGCAGCTCGAACAGGCTGAGCAGCTTGCCCATCGTCGTGGACTCACCCCCCGGGAGCACGATGCCGTCGAGCCCCTCGAGATCAGCGACCCGCTTGACCGGTACGGCGGAAGCGCCGGCCTTCTCGAGGGCACTGATGTGCTCCCTGACATCCCCCTGGAGCGCAAGGACGCCGATCCTGCTGATGCGGGTCTCCGACCGGGTCACCAACCGCGCTGGGCCAGCAGGTCCCCGGCGCCGAGCGAGTCGACGGAGATGCCGACCATCGCCTCGCCGAGCCGACGGCTGACCGTCGCGATCGGGTCGGCGTCGTCGAAGTACGCGGTGGCCTCGACGCAGGCCCGCGCCCGGGCTGCCGGGTCACCGCTCTTGAAGATGCCCGAGCCGATGAACACACCGTCGGCGCCGAGCTGCATCATCATCGCCGCATCGGCGGGCGTGGCCACGCCACCGGCGACGAACAGCACCACGGGGAGCCGGCCGAGCTCGGCCGTCTGGCGCACCAGGTCGATCGGCGCGCGCAGCTCCTTGGCCGCGTCGAACAGCTCGCTGGCGTCCATCGTCGTCAGCCGCTTGATCTGGCCGAGGATGGTGCGGATGTGGGTGGTCGCCTGGCTGACGTCGCCGGTGCCGGCCTCGCCCTTGGAGCGGATCATCGCCGCGCCCTCGGCGATCCGCCGCAGCGCCTCGCCCAGGTTGGTGGCCCCGCAGACGAAGGGGACCGTGAAGGCCCACTTGTCGATGTGGTGCATCTCGTCCGCAGGAGTGAGCACTTCCGACTCGTCGATGTAGTCGACGCCCAGCGCTTCGAGCACCTGCGCCTCGGCAAAGTGGCCGATCCGGGCCTTGGCCATCACCGGGATCGTGACCTCGGCCTTGATGGCGTCGATCATGTCGGGGTCGCTCATCCGCGAGACGCCACCGTCGCGGCGGATGTCGGCGGGCACCCGCTCCAAAGCCATGACGGCAACGGCGCCG
>JBHEMB010000003.1:0-10918 GCA_046262855.1 Mycobacteriales bacterium
GAGCGACGCCCGTGACCCGCGAGCCGAACAGCGCCGGGAACTGGTCGGCCAGGGCCATGATCGTCATGCCCCCCATCGAGTGACCGACGAGCACCACCCGCCCGGTCGGCGCGCACGCGTCAAGGACGGCACGCAGGTCGCGTCCAAGCTGATCGATCGTGGTTCTCTCAGCTGCACTTCGGCCGCTCTTGCCGTGCGAGCGCTGGTCCCAGAAGACGAGCTTGCCGACACCCTCCTGAGCGAGGGCGATCCGCTGGTAGTGCCACACGGCAAGCTGCTGGGTGTAGCCGTGGCAGAAGACCACGGTCAGGTCCGCGCGGTCCGGTCCCACCTCCTCCACGTGCAGCGGCACGCCGTCGTCAGCGATGACGCGGCGAACCCGGTCGGCCGGCAGCCGGAAGAACGCCTGGCCCTCCTCCGGGTCGGGCGCGAGCCGGCTGCGGCCGATCGCGTACCTCTCGGCGGCGAGTCCGGCCGCGGCACCGAGTGCGACGGCACCCGCGACCGCTCCGACGAGCCCTGCCTGCCGGCGTCTGCTCACTGCTCTCCCACGTACGTGCGCGGCACCCGGGCCCCCACCCGGGTCACGATCTCGTAGTCGATGGTGCCCGTCACCTCGGCCCACTCCACGGCAGTGGGGCCTCCGGGGCCGAACAGCACGACCTCGTCACCCGGCTGCACGTCGTCGTCACCGACGTCGAGCACCAGCTGGTCCATCGCGACCATACCCGCCACCGTGTAGCGCTTTCCCTTGATGCGCAAGGGAACCACGTTGGTGGCGTTGCGAGGAACGCCGTCCCCGTAGCCCAGCGGAACGAGGGCCAAGGTGGTCTCGCTCGACGTGGTGTAGCGGTGCCCGTAGCTGACCCCCGAGCCGGCCGGCACCCGCTTGGTCAGGGCCACCTCGGCCCGCAGCGTCATGGCCGGCCTCAGCCCGAAGTCCCCGAACGCGGGGGCAGGCACCAGGCCGTAGATCGCCGCGCCGGCCCGCACGAGGTCGTAGTGGGTGTCCGCATCGGTGAGCAACGCTGCCGAGTTCGCGAGGTGCCGCACCTCCGGCTGCAGCTCCTCCGCGACGGCGAGTGCCTCGGCGAACGCCGCCTTCTGCTGCCGGTTGACCGCGTGCAAGGGTCCTTCCTCGCTGGACGCCAGGTGGCTCCACACCCCTGAGACGTCCACGGCACCGCTCGCCTGCGCCTTGCCCGCCGCCTCGACGAGCTCCGGCCAGTCGGCCGGCATGCAGCCGCCTCGGGACAGACCGGTGTCGACCTTCAGGTGCACCCGGGCGGGCCGGCCGGCCTGCTCGCCAGCAGCGACCACGCGCGCCAGCTCGGCGACGCTGTAGACGCCGAGGTCCACATCGGCGGCCACGGCCGGACCCACGTCCTCGGTGGGCGAGTAGAGCCACGCAAGGACGGGCTCGGTGATCCCCGCAGCCCGCAGCGCGAGCGCCTCGTCGAGGAAGGCCACGCCCAACCAGCTGGCGCCGCCCGCCACAGCCGCCCGGGCCGAGGGCACCAGGCCGTGGCCGTAACCATCGGCCTTGACGACCGCCATCACCTGGGCGGCGCCGACACGTGCGCGTAGATCCGCGACGTTGTCGCGGATCGCGCCGAGGTCAACGACGGCAGCCGATCTCACGCCGATCAGTCTCGCAGCAACGCCTCGCGGACTGCCGCAGGCCACGCCTCGAGCACCAGGCCGGCGCTGGTCGTCACCCCGCCGGTGGACAGCGCCGCCGCCCGGCCGTGCAGGAACGCGCCGACGCTGCCCGCGTCGAGCGGCGACAGGCCCTGGGCCAGCAGCGCGCCCACCGCGCCGGCGAGCACGTCGCCCGTGCCGGCCGTCGCGAGCAGTGCGGAGCCCGTCGGGTTGACGCGGGCGAGGCCGGACGGCCCGACGACGACCGTCGCGTCGCCCTTGAGCAGCACGTGCACCCCCAGGTCCCCCGCGAGCCGGCGGGCGGCGCCGATCCGGTCGTCGCCGACGGGTCGGCCGAACCGCTCGTACTCGCGATCGTGCGGTGTCAGGAGGGTCGGCGCCTCCCGATCCAGCAGCAGTGACGGCTTCGCCGCGCAGATCGTCAGAGCATCCGCGTCGACGAGCACGGGGACGTCCTGCGCCAGGACCTGCGCCACGGTGTCATAGGCGTCCGAGCCGATGCCCGGTCCCACGACCCACGCCTGCACACGGCCCGCGTCGTCGAGATGGTCGGTGACGACCGCCTCCGGCCAGTGGTCCCTGACCCGGTCCGCCGCGCTGCCGGCGTACCGGACCATGCCCGCGCCGGCCCGGATCGCCGAGCCCACGCAGAGCAACGCCGCTCCGGAGTACTGGCTCGAACCAGCGGCGATGCCGACCACCCCGCGGCTGTACTTGTCGGACACCCGGTCGCTTCCCGGCAGCAGCGCGGCCACATCTGTGAGCGCCTCCACGGGCGCGTCCTGCAGGTCGAGGCCGATGTCGACGACGACGAGCTCGCCGACATGGTCGCGGGCCACGAGCAGACCGGGCTTTGCCGTCCCGAACGTGACGGTCACGTGCGCCCGCACCGCGCCGTCGTGCGCGAACCCCGTGTCCGCCTCGACGCCGCTCGGCACATCCACCGCTACGACCAGGGGTACGCCGGTGAGGACCGGGACCGGGCTGCGCAGCGGCCCGTGCCCACCGATGCCCACAAGCCCGTCGAGGACAGCCTCCGCACCACGCACCGCGTCCTCGGTGCCGACCCGACCGCCCGCGCGCAGGAAGGCCGTCAGCGCGTCCTGCACCGGGGTCGCCGTGAGCACCGCGACGACCGAGGCACCCCTTCGGGCCAGCCACGCACCGGCCCACAGCGCGTCGGCACCGTTGTTGCCCGACCCGACCAGCAGGACGACACGCGCGCCGTAGACGAAGGGCAGCCGGCGCGCGACCTCCACCGCCAGAGCGGTCGACGCCCGCGCCATCAGGGGTACGCCGGCCTTGAGGAGCGGCTCTTCAGCGGCGCGGACCTGCGCGACGGTGTGTGCCTGGATCATCCGGCCTCACCGATGACGAGTGCCGTCGCGATACCGCCGTCGTGGGAGAGCGAGACGTGCCACGTCGTGATGCCGAGAGTGTCGGCGGCCTCCTTCGCTGCGCCGCTGATGACCAACCGCGGGCGGCCGTTGTCCTCGTTGACCACCTCGGCGTCCGTCCACGGCAGGCCGGATGCGCCGAGCACCTTCGCCACTGCTTCCTTCGCCGCGAACCGTGCGGCCAAGGACTCGATGCGCGTGATCTGCAGCTCGTCGGCGGTGAACAGCCGGTGCCGCAACGACGGCGTCCGCTCGAGCGACGCGGCGAGGCGAGCCACGTCCACCACGTCCACCCCGACGCCCACGATCACCTGGGCATCCTTTCCCGGCGCCCTGTCCTGAGCAAACCGCGCCGCAACTCTCCCCTGCGCGCAGGGTCCAGGAACGGCACCCACCGGCTTCTGAGCAGTCCCAAGGATGCTGCACACAAACTCACGCTCGAGCTGCGGCCGCCGCACCCTACCTGGACCTGGTGCTCCAGATCAGGAAGTACGCGGCTCGCCCTCCACACGCATCAAGCGCTCAGCGTGCCGCGAAGCGCTCGGCTAGCCAGCACTGCCGATCGTTCAGGGCGGCTCTCGCCATACCGGTCGGGTGACCGGTGAAGCCATGGGGCACTTCCGGGTAGACGCGAAGGTCGACCTCACCTCCCGCTGCGGAAAGCCGGGCGGCCATCGCCACGTTGTCTTCGAGCAGGACATCCAACGCTCCGACCATCAGCAGTGTCGGCGGTAGGCCACGCACGTCGCCAAAGATGGGGGACACGTCGGGGAGGGTGCGATCAGCCAGGTGGCCGACGTACGCCTCGAGAAAGTACTCGTCCGCGATCTTTCTCCCCGCAGCGGTCTGGCCGCTCAGGTCGTAGGTCCCAAACTGCAAGACGGCGCCAGCGAAGGCATTCCCTTGGCCCCTGTCGCGAAGCCGGAGCAGCGTGGTCATCGCGAGGGTGGCTCCGGCCGAGCTGCCGCCGATCGCCAGATTGGTGCTGCCGAATCCGGCCTCGGCTTGGTCGATCAGCCAGCGCGCGACGGTCTCGCAGTCATCTGGCGCGGCCGGCCACGGGTGCTCGGGCGCGAGCCGGTACTCGACGCTGACAACGGCTATTCCCAGCGACTCCGCGAGTGCCGAGTTGCGTGAGTCCGCGTCCGCCGTCGGCCCGAGGTAGAAGCCTCCGCCGGGGATGTCGAAGTAGACGCCTTGCACCTTCGTGGCTCTCGGCATGAAGATCCGCACCGGGATCTGCCGCCCGCACGCATCCACGACCTGCTCGACGGTGACGCCTTGGCCGAGCGGAGCAGGGATGTACATGGCACGAATCTTCTGCAGCTCCTCGAGGGAGGAAGGGCCTCGTCGCAATCCTCGCGCGGCGTAGAACGCCCGACACTCCGGGACGTGCCTTGCAAGGCCAGGATCGACCAGCCTGTTCAGTCCGACGTGCACGCGTACCCCTGTCTCCCAGGACGCTCGGCACCGGGCGTCAGACCCCAACGTTCTGAGGGGAGCTGGAACAGCGATGTTCGCAGACGCCGCCCACCTGGATGGGGCTCGGCGTCTGCGTCCAGGTCGGTCAGCGGCGGTCTCGACTGAGCTCGGCGCGCACCGCGGCGTATCGCACGGTCTCGTAGGCGACGAGCACACCGAGCAGGAGCGCGACCATCGCGAGAGCGGCGAGCGCCTGCATCGCCGCGGCGAGAGGTGTGACGGCGGCCACGGCAGCGGCGGTCGCCACCCGCTGCACCTTGAACGTGCCGTTGAGCCTGAGCCAGGAGAACACATGGCCGGCGAGGTATGCGGTCACGCCGAGACACAGGCATCCTGCGGAGAAGCCTCCGAGCGCGCCCTCATCACCGGCGTGCGCGAGGGCCTCCTCGATACCGACGGCGCTGACAACGATGCCCAGGATCATCCAGAAGTGCAGGTAGGTGTAGGCCTCGATGGCCGCGCGCACCTGGCGTTCCGGATCGTACCCTTCGAGCGCACGCTCGGCGGCTTCGGCCGAGAGGTCGAAGTAGAGCCACCACAGGGCCGCCGCGACGAGCATGCCAAGGACTGCGCCGAGCAGAAGCCGCCAGTCGACCGGCGTCCCCGACGCTCCGACCCCGATCGCCACGACCGATTCACCGATCGCGATGATGACGACGAGCCCATGCCGCTCCACCCAGTGCTCGACGCTGTTGATCCGCCAGCCACCGCCCTGCATCGACGTGACGTAGGTGGCGATCCAGTCGACGACAAGGGCACCCGTCCACAGAGCCGTCCGGGCACCGTCTTCGACGAGGGCACCCGCGACGAGCAGCGCGCCCCCACCAACCAGGGGCACAAGATTGAGGAGGAGTTGATGGCGTAGGCCGGCGTCGTCGCTTGAGGCGGCGAGGTACAGCAGCTCGTGGATGACGCGGATGCCGACATAGGCGACGACAAGCACCATCGGCGCCGGCAACCCGCCCGGTTGGTCATGCCATGCCTCCGGAATCGTCAAGGCCACGACGAAGACGGCGACCATCGCGACCACCATGCCGCCGCGGATCAGGCCCTCGTCGGCGTGCGCTTGGTTGCCCAGCCATGTGTAGCTGCTCCATGCCCACCACAGCAGTCCCAGGACGATGACCCCTTGGAGTACGCCGAGAGCTGTGTGCGTCTCATGCACGTACGCCGTGATCTGCGTGATCGCGAAGACGAACACGAGGTCGAAGAAGAGCTCGAAAGGCGTGACGCGGTGCCCACCCCCGGCGATGCGGACGCGCGCTCGGCGCAGAGGCGACATGGCGAGCTACTCGACGGTGACGGACTTCGCGAGGTTGCGCGGCTGGTCGACGTCGAGCCCTCGGGCCCGCGCGATCTCCGCGGCCAGCACCTGCATGGGCACGATGGTGAGCAGTGGCGTCAGGAGCGACTTCGTGTCCGGGATACGGATGACGGTGTCCGCGTAGGGCGTCACGGACTCGTCCCCGTCAGTGGCAATCACGATCGTCTTGGCGCCGCGAGCCCGGACCTCTTGGACGTTGTTGACGAGCTTGGGCTGCAGCGCGTGTCGCGGGGCGAGAACCACGACGGGCGTGCCCTCCTCGACGAGCGCGATGGGGCCGTGCTTGATCTCGCCGGCCGGGAAGCCCTCGGCACCGATGTAGGCGAGCTCCTTGAGCTTCAGCGCACCCTCGAGGGCCATGGGATAGCCGACGTGCCTGCCCAGGAAGAGGACCCGCTCCTCGTGGACGAGGTCGCGCGCGAGGTCGCGCACCGGCCCCATCCGGTTGAGCACTTCCTGCACCAGGGCGGGGATCTCGAGCAGATCGCCGAGGTGGGCACGGACTTCGTCGGGGTCGCGGGTGCCGCGGATCTGCGCGAGGTACAGACCCACGAGGTACATGGCGGTGATCTGGGTCATGACCGCCTTGGTCGACGCGACCGCGACCTCTGGGCCGCCGCGGGTGTAGAGCGCGGCGTCGCTCTCGCGGCTGATGGTCGAGCCGATGGTGTTCGTGACCGCCAGCACCTTGGCGCGCTGGGAGCGCGCGTGCCGAACGGCTTCGAGAGTGTCGGCCGTCTCCCCCGACTGGGACACGGCGATGACGAGGGTGTTGCGGCCGACGACAGGGTCGCGATAGCGGAACTCGCTGGCCATCTCGACCTGCACGGGCAACCGGCACCAGCGCTCGATGGCGTACTTGCCGACGAGACCGGAGTGGTAGGCGGACCCGCAGGCGACGATGAAAACCTGCTCGATGTCGCGCACGTCCTGATCGCTCATCGAGAGCTCGTCAAGGTGCAGCAGGCCGTCCTCCTGCATCCGGCCACCAAGGGTCTCGCGCACTGCAGCCGGCTGCTCGTCGATCTCCTTGAGCATGAAGAACTCGTGGCCGCCCTTCTCGGCAGCCGCGGTGTCCCAGTCGACGTGGTAGCTGTCGCCCTCGACGACGGTGCCGTCCAGATCGGTGACGACGACGCCGTCCCGACGCAGCTGCACCACCTGGTCCTGGTCGACCGCACGAGCCTCGCGGGTGTGGGCGATAAAGGCGGTGACGTCGGAGCCGACAAAGTTCTCGCCCTCACCGAGACCGATGACCAGCGGCAGGTTGCGGCGTGCGGCGACGACCAGGTCGGGCTCGTCCTGGTGAGCGACAACGAGGACGAAGGAACCTTCGAGGTCCTTGCAGATCGAGCGGACGGTCGAGGCCAGATCGCCGTCGTACCGCTCCTCGACGAGGTGGGCGACGACCTCCGTGTCGGTGTCGGACGTGCGCTCGTGACCTCGCGCCTCGAGATCCCGGACGAGCACCTCGAAGTTCTCGATGGTGCCGTTGTGCACGACCGCGACCTTGCCCGAGCAGTCGACCTGGGGGTGGGCGTTGCGGTCGGTCGGCGGCCCGTGTGTGGCCCACCGGGTGTGACCGATGCCGAGCGTGCCCCTCAGAGTCCGGTCGGTCAGCTCCTTCTCGAGGTTGGACAGCTTCCCCGCCTTGCGCTCCACCCGCAGCGCGCCGTCGCCGAGGATCGCGACGCCGGCGCTGTCATAGCCGCGGTACTCGAGCCGCCGGAGACCGCCGAGCACGACGTCGAGGGCCTGTTGCTCACCGACATAGCCCACGATCCCGCACATGAGCCCAGGCTAGCCGCGACTGTGCTGCTGAGCCCTGAGCGCCCGTCGCAGGTCGTCCTGGCACTCCAGCACGATGCGTCGGGCCCCCGCCGGCAGGTCCTCGCGTTCCAGCAGGCTGCCGGTGACGGCATGGACGTCATCGTCGATGAGCGTGCTCGGGAACAACCGCGTCGTCAGAGTCCCCGCCAGCGCTGGCGACAGGGACTCCCAGAGCCGCGGGACCGCGTCGACGTACCGCTCGACGTAGGGGCGCAGCAGCGCCTCCTGACCGTGCTGCCAGAACCCGCTGCCGACGGCACGCACCTGGGAGTTCGAGATGTCCCCGGCCACCATCCGCTCCCAGGCCACCTGCTTTGCCTGCGGATCGGGCCGGGCGGCGTGCGCCGCCGCTGCGTGCAGCTCACCGGACGCCGTCCGGTCCGCGGCAAGCTCGCGGTCGATGTCGACGGCGTCGATCTGGCCGAGCGCCGCGGCGCGACGGACCACGAGCCAGCGCAGCTCGTTGTCGACCACGAGGCCCGCGGGCACGTCGGTTCCGCGGAGCAGTGCCTGCAGGTGGCGCTCATCCGTCGTCGCCTGGATCGCTGCCCTGGCCCGCACCAGCTGCAGGTCGGAGCCCGGGTCGGTGGCGGCGGCCTCCCAGTTGAGGCGGGCCAGCTCGGCAACCAGCAGGGCTTGCTCCGAGGGCGCGGCGAACAGCGTGGCGGCGGTGTGCGCCTGCCCCAGCAGCGTCTCCGCCAGCGCCGGGTCGGCCTCGACCGAGACGGCAGCCAAGACGGCCTGCACGTGGTCACGCGCGGGCAGCTCCGCATCGCGCACGGCATCCCACAGCGCGCCCCAGCACAGCGCCCGCGCCAACGGGTCCGTGACCCGGACGAGGCGGTGCAGGACCGTGCTGCGAGAGCGGTCGTCGAAGCGCAGCTTCGCGAAGGTGAGGTCGCGGTCGTTCAGCAGGACGAGGTCGGCCGGGCGGGCGCCCGGCACCGGGGTCTCCGCGCCCGAGACCTCGACCGCGATGCGCTCGCGCAGGGTGATGGCACTGCCGTCGTCGTCGTAGCAGCCGACCTCGATGACGTGATCGCGCAGGATCTCGCTCTCCTGCACCACCACCAGCTGCTCGCCGTCCCAGCGCGGTCGGAGCGTGCCCACGCCGCTGGTCTCGAGCCAGGTCCGCACCCACGACTCCAGATCGCGACCGCTGGCCGCTTCGAGCTCAATCAGCAGGTCGGACAGGTCGGTGTTGCCGTACGCGTGCTTGCCGAGGTAGCTCCGGAGCCCCGCGAAGAAGGTGTCCTGCCCCACGAACGCGACGAGCTGCCGGAGCACCGACGCGCCCTTCGCGTAGGAGATGCCGTCGAAGTTGAGCAGCGCGGAGCGGTTGTCGGAGACTTCCGACGCCACGGGGTGGGTGGTCGGCAGCTGGTCCGCGCGGTAGCCCCAGGCCTTGCGCCCGAGGCAGAAGTCGGCCCACGCCCCGCTGAAGCGGGTGCCCTCGTCGGTGGTGTGCAGGCCCATGAACTCGGCAAAGGACTCGTTCAGCCAGATGCCGTCCCACCAGCGCATCGTGACCAGGTCACCGAACCACATGTGCGACAGCTCGTGGGCGATGACCTGCGCGCGCAGCCGGCGGGCGCCCTCCGTCGTACGGGACCGGTAGACGAACAGCTCGTCGCTGAAGGTCACCATGCCGGGGTTCTCCATCGCCCCGGCGTTGAACTCGGGCACGAAGACCTGGTCGTAGGAGTCCCCGAACGGGTACCGCGAGCCGAACGCGCGCTGCTGCAGGTCGAAGCAGTCAGCGGTCACCTGCAGCAGCTCGTCGGCGTCGAAGTGCGGCTCAAGCGACGCGCGGCACCACAGCCCGAGCTCGATGCCGTCATGCCAGCTGGTCACGCCGTGCCACGGCCCGACGGCCACGGTCACCATGTACGTCGAGAGCGGGGCCGTCGCCTCGAACACGTGCCGCGCGCCGTCCCAGCTGCCGCGCGTGTTGGACCGGACCACGTCACCTTCGGGCGCCGTCACCGCGAGGCGCACCGGGGCCTTCACGTCCGGCTGGTCGAAGCACGCGAAGAACCGTTGCGCGTTGTCGAGGAACGCGTTGCCGTAGAGGTAGACGTGGTCGTCGGCCGGGTCGACGAAGCGGTGCAGCCCCTCGCCACTGCGCGTGTACGCGCACCGCGCGACCACCTTCACCTCGTGCTGACCGGTGAGCCCCTCGAGGGGGATGCGGTTGCCGACGAGGGTCAGCCGAGTCTCGCCGTCGAGCAGCGCCTCGACCATGGTCAGGCAGTCGAGCTCCAGGAACAGGCCGGGCGATCCCGTGGCCGTGAAGCGCACGACCGTCGTCGACCAGTACCAGGTGTCTCCGTGCGTGACGTCGAGCGCCACGTCGTAGCTGACGTCGCTGACCGCGGCGGCTCGCAAGACCGCCTCCGCGTGGGTCAGGTTCCGCATCAGCCCGCCACTACCGCGGCCAGCCGCTGCGCGATCTGCTCGGCGAGGTCCTGCGTCTGCGCTTCGACCATCACCCGGACCAGCGGCTCGGTACCCGAGGGCCGCAGCAGGACCCGGCCGCCGCCGCCCAGCGACGCTTCCTCCATGGCCACCGCCGTCAGGACGTCCGGCGCGGTGGCGCGGCCGCGCTCGGCGCGGACGTTGACGAGCACCTGAGGCAGGAGCGTCACGAGGCCGGCCAGCTCAGCCAGCGGTCGGCCGGTGCGGGCCATCCGGTCCATGACCTGCAAAGCCGTCAGCAACCCGTCGCCGGTCGTGGCGTGGTCGAGCAGGACGACGTGACCGCTCTGCTCCCCACCCAGCCGGTAGCCGTTCTCGAGCATCGCCTCGAGGACGTAGCGGTCGCCCACCGCCGTACGGACGAGCTCGATGCCTGCCTGCTCCATGGCCAGCCCGAGCCCGAGGTTGCTCATCACCGTCGCCACGAGCACATCGGAGGCGGGCAGCCCGGCTTCCTGGCGAGCGAGCGCCAGCAGTCCCAGCACCTGGTCGCCGTTCAGCACCCGGCCGGTGGCGTCCACGACGATGCAGCGGTCGGCGTCACCGTCGTGCGCGATGCCGAGGTCGGCGCCGTGGTCGACGACCGCGGCGGCCAGCGACTCGGGATGGGTGGCCCCGCAGCCGGCGTTGATGCGCTCGCCGTCCCCCTCGGCGTGGATGGCCACGACCTCGGCGCCGGCCCGGCGGTAGACCTCCGGCGCCACGGATGACGCTGCACCCTCCGCCGCGTCCACCACCAGCCGCA
>JBHEMB010000004.1:0-5960 GCA_046262855.1 Mycobacteriales bacterium
GCCCCGCGTTGAGGACCGGCGCGGCGAAGCCGGTCGACCCGGAGCCGTAGACGACCCGGTACTCCCGGCTGGCGGTGCCCGTCAGGCCGGCGACGCTGGTCGCCGTGATCTGCACGGTGCGCAGTCCGACGCGCGAGGTGATGAACCCGGTGTCCCCCACGATCGAGGCGGGGCCGGACGGCCCGAACTGGTAGGTCGCCGTGTACTTCTTGTTCGGGTCGTTCAGCTCGATCCGCGGGCCGACGCTGTCGGTGATCGTCACCTTCGGCACCATCGTGTCGATGAGGACGGACAGCCCGCCGGGAACGACCGAGCCGTCGGGAGCGACGAGCTGCACGACATGCACCCCGTCACCGGTGACGGTCGCCGGGCTGTTGACCGGTGCGCCGCCGTCGATCGAGAGCCGGTAGCCGGAGGTGGAGCCGCCGTTGCTGACGATCGCGACGGTCGGGTTCGTGGTGAACCAGCCACTGGCCGGCGTGGCCGGGCTCGGCTGCAGCTGCACGGGGTAGTTCGGGTCGACCGGGGCGGGCAGGTCCTGCGGCTGCCAGCCGAGGCCCTTCTGGGTGCTGATGCCGCCACCGCCGTCGCTGCCGAGCGCGGCACCGATGAACTCGCCGAGCAGTCCCTGCGCCGCGCCGACCCACCGGTCGCCCGCGACGTGCGACAACTCGGTCCGGACCCAGGTACCGCTGCCGGCGGCCGGCAGGGCCAGCACCCAGACCCGGCTGATGGTCCGGCCGGCCGCTGGGCTGACGTCCAGCTGGTACGACGTGACGGCCGGGCTCGACCCGTGGGCCGGGATCCGCATGCCCTGCACCCGGGTGATGGTCGGGCTGGTGGCGCTGCCGGGCAGGCCGTAGTACGCCGTCCACTCCGAGCGCGGGAACGTCCGCAGCTGCCCCTTGCCCGGGGCGGTGCCGTCGGCGAGGAACTCCGCCGGCGTGACGACCAGCGTGTTGCTCGCGGACCCGTCGGCCCGCAGCGCGGTGCCGAGGTGCCCCAGCGTTGCCGGGAAGGCGCCCACGGACAACGGCTCCGAGCCCTGTCCGTGGTCCACGCTGGCGCGCGCGAAGGTCACCGTGGCGTTGCTGACCGGAGTGCTTGTCAGGCTGGTCGGCAGCACGGACCGGACGCTGCGGCCGGCGACCTGCGGGACGTCGACGAACTGCGCGGGCAGCACCGGCTTGCCGGGCACGGCCACAGTGTGCGGGGCCCGGTCGGACACGGCCGGGTCGGTGGCCGCGGCAGTCAGGTGCGTGCTGCCGTTGTCGTCCACCGTGGCGAACGACAGCGGGTTCGTCGCCGTGCCGACGCTGATGACCTGGCTGGTCTGGCCGGACACCGGGTCGGGCGTCCCGGCCGTGACCGGCGCCGCAGGCGGGAGGACCGCCGGGGCGCTGCTGAGGCGGTACTGCGGGAGGCCCCACACCACGACCTGCTGCAACGTCTTGATGTCGTACGCCGAGAGCCCTGACATCCGGCCGAGGTACTGCCGCTTCGCCTCGGACAGCGCGGTGCCGAGGTCGTACTTCGCGGCGAGTCCCTTGGCGAACAGCGACTGCACTGCGGCGCTGTAGGCCACAGTGCTGGTGTCGGCATAGCCGAACCCGTAGTTGCCGACCATGGCGGCGACGCCCTTGCCCGCGTAGGCCTGAGCGAAGTCACGGGCGGCGGGATCACCGGCTGCGGCGTAGCTGTCCGGCACGTCGAGTGCGCTGTGGCAACCGATGGTGAACACGATCCGCTTGGTCAGCGCTGGACCGGCCCCGACGTCTGCGGTGTCGTACACCTGGGACTGGTCACCCGTCGCGTTGCCGTAGGCCGGCAGCCCGCGGTACTGGTCGTAGTGCATGTTCAGCGCCGCCACCGAGGGGATCGACGCCTTGCCCAGCCAGGCGGCGTCGAGCTGCGCCTTGGTCCAGGTCGCCGTGGTCCCGGTCAGGCTGTGGTCGACGGTGTAACCCGCGGAGCCCAGGGTTGCTGCGACCTCGTTGCCACCCGACGTGAGGAAGTCGTAGTCGGTGGCGACGGCAGTGCGCGGCTGCGAGCTGGCGGTCTGCGGGTCGGCCACGCCGTCGCCGGCGACGAACGCGTTGGCCTGCGCCACGATGTCGGCGACCGACTCGCCGAGCCGGGACGGCACGGCCTGCGGGAGGTACAGCACCTGGCCGAGCACGCTCTGCGGGACCTTGGTGCCATACGGGTCGTCGGACATGTAGTAGCCGCTGGCGAACGACGCGGCGATCGGGTTGCCGCCGTTGAGCGACATGTCGCCGGCCTGCTCGCGCTGGTTGCCGTCCCGGGTGTGATCCTCGAGCCGGGCGTGCGGCAGCATGTCGTCGCCACCGGCTAGTACGACGTACCGCAGGGTCGCCGGTGCGGTCGCGTAGACGAGCGCGTTGATGGCACGCACGACACCATCTGCCTTGAGCGGGTCGCAGGGCGCCGCGTCCCAAGCGGCGTACGCCGAGCGCACTGCCGCGTCGCTGTCGACCTGCAGGACCTGGCCCTTGACACCGCCCTTGCCGCTGTGGGCGTAGCTGCTGAGAGCGTCGAGGGCGCTCTGCGCCGCCGGCTGACCGTAACGGCCCGCGAGTCGCGAGGCGTTGACGAGGACAAGGGTGTTGTCACCGGCAGCCCAGCCGCTGCTGCCGTAGAAGGCGGCGCTCGGCACCGCACCCGGTGTCACCGGCACGGTCGTGCAGTCGGCCAGCGCCGGGCTGTCCGTCAGCCGGATCCGTACGACGTAGCTGCCCGTCGCACCGTTGTAGCCGTGGATGGCGAGGACGTGCCTGCTGTCGTTGCCCGCACGCGCGATGGCGCTGAGCTGCTCTAGGTCCGTGCCGCGGGTGGCCGCGATGGCAGCGACCGGCCGGTCGGCAAGCAGCGGGACTTCCTGGAGTGCGCCGCCGAAGACGCTCTGCAGGGCGTGCAGCGCATCCGGCTCGACGGGAGTGGACTCACCGAAGGGGACCTCGCGCGGCGCCGTCGCCGTCGAGAGGGCGGGGTCCAGCGCTGCACCCTTGGGGTAGTACAGGACGCCGTCGAAGTCGGCTGTCTGCTGGGCGATGCTGAGCTCGATGACCTTGCCGACCGGAGCGTCGAACGGCACGTACTGGACCTGGCCAGGCACCGTCATGCTCGCGATGACCAGGGTGTCCGCGAAGCCGGGGGTTCCGTCGGGCGAGAGCGTCGGGAGGTCGTTCACACCGGTGACCGCCAGGGCGCGCTCCTGGGTCGCGGTGAGCGGCGGGACGGAGCCGGTCCGGGCGTCAGCGGTCGCTCGGTAGCTCCCAGCGGTCCCGGACGGCAGCATGCCGGTGGTCACGGTGAGGTGCGCGCTGTCGTCGGTGCACAGGATCGGCCCGGTGCTGGAGAAGCTGCTGTCAGGGACGCTCACGACGAGCCCACGGCTGGGGTCGACCGTCGGGTCAGCGAGCGGCACCGTGCCGGTGCCTCGCGTCCTGGTCAGGGTGGTGGTGCCCGGGACCGGGACGAAGCCGGCCGGGACCTTGAAGCCGATCGTGGTGCCGGACGCGCCGGCGCAGTTGATGTCGACATCGGCTTGCAGCGAGACCCGGTTCGGGTACGCGGCCGCGGGAATGGCGGAGACCGGCAGCGACTCCCAGTCGTAGCTGGCGCGGTCCATGAACGGCTCGACGAGGGCGCTGATCGGCAGTGCGTTCAGCGCGGTCCCGAGCTCGCGGAACGACGCGTCTTCACGCAGCGCCGCCACCACGTCCGGGTCGCCCAGGGTACGGCCGGCCAGCGCTGTGCAGCTGGTCTTCGCGCAGTCGAGGACGGCAGACGGGTTGGGAAGCGAGGTCAGCGACAGCGCTCCGACCCGGGTGCCCGGCAGCGTCACGCTGTTGAGCAGGATCCGCGGCCACACGGCGTCGGCGAACGGGTCCGTGCTGGTGCTCTTGGCGTCGGTCGTGAACGACCCGATCGGGACGGCACCGGCGCGGGTGGTCTCCTGCGACACACCCTGGACGTCGAGCGCGATCAGCGGCCGGAACAGCCCGTCACCGTCGGTGCAGGCGCCACCGTTGGGGATCTTCGGGAGGTCGCTGCACCAGTCGACACCGGCGAACTGGTCCAGGCGCGTCCCGCCTGCCAGCACGGACAGCACGGACAGCTGGGCGAGGAAGGAGTCGCGGATGTCGACGTCCGACAGCGCCACTCGCTCGAGCGGGAGTGCCGTGGTGATGGTGGGGTCAGGCGCGTTCTTCGCGGGGTCGACCAGGTCGCCGAGCGTGACGGAGCTGACCGGGAGGTCCCGCAGGGCCGGGTAGGCATCGAGCACGGCGTCCCAGCCTCCCTCGCGCAGCAGCGGGATCTTGCCGAGCTGGATCTTGCCCAGCTGCGCCGAGGGGGTCGGCGGCAGCGACGTCGGGATCAGCGAGGGCGACAGCTGCGAGAGCGGGATGACGTTGCCCGGCCCTGACACCGACGTCGGCGAGCCGGCGGTGAGGTCCAGCTTCACGTTCGCGAGGCCGGCGACGCTCGAGTAGCCCCGGCCGGTGAGCGGCACGCTGCCCTGCAGCGCCAGACCACCCAGGGTGTTCGCGGTGCGGAGCACGAGGTCTGCCTGGCGGGAGCCCGCACCGGCGGGCTGGAAGGTGACGACCACCTGGGAGGTCGCGTCGAGCGCGAGCGTGCCCGTGCAGGTGCTTCCGGAGAGCGTGAAGTCGTTGGGGTTGGCGCCGGCGACCGCCAGGGAGGTGATCGAGAGCGGCTTGGTCGCCACGTTCGTGAAGACGACCGTGTCCTTCGGAGCGGTCTGACCAGCGGCCAGCGATGTCGAGGTGGCGGGGAAGTCGTAGGAGGGCTTGGTCGTGCGGACGATCTCACCGTCGACGAGGACGTACGTCGCGCCGTACCGGGAGGTGATGAGAGCGGGGACGCCGGAGGCGGTCGGCGGGGACGTGCCGGGGATGGTGACCTGAGTCGGAACGGTGAGCGTGCCGGTGGTCGCGCGGCCGAGCTGACCTGTGGTGTCCAGACCCCACGCGGCGACGGTGCCGTCGGTGTTGACGGCGAAGCTGGCGTTGTCCCCGGCGGCGACGGTGTACGGGTGGTGGGCACCGCTCAGCACCCCATCGGGGTCCGCCACAGGCGTGGGGGACTTGGTGGCCGCCAGGCCGTTGCTCCCCCAGGTGCGCAGGACGCCGTCACTGGTGAGCAGCAGGGTGTGCGAGGTGCCGGCAGACAGCGCCAGCGCCTTGGCAGGCGCGGCAAACGTGGTGATGAGCTTGGGTGCCTTGCTGTCGGCCGTGCTGGTCCCGGCACCGAGCTGGTAGAGGTCCCCGCGGCCCCAGGTGTAGAGCGAGACACCGGTGCCACTGCTGACGGTGTACGCCGCGAAGTCCCGGCCGGCCTCGAGGAAGGCTTGCGCCCCGGCCGGGACCGCTGGCAGCGTCGTGATCCGCGCGGGGCTCGGTGACGTGTTGTTCGTGCCGGTCCCGAGCTGGCCGCGGTCGTTCTTGCCCCAGGCGTAGCCGCGCCCGGCGTCGTCGAGGGCCAGCGAGAAGGCATCCCCGGCGCTGACGTCGATGATCCGCGTCGTCCCGGTCGGGAAGGACACCTTGGCCGGCGTCGTCTGGATCTGGTTGTTGCCCTTGCTGTTGACGACGTTGCCCCACTGCCACACGCTGCCGGCGTCGTCGAGGACGACGGTCGACTGCCCGAAGGCGGACGTCTTGACCGCCTTCGGCTGGCCACTGCCGCCGAAGCCCAGGGCTCGCGTCGGCACCGTGAGGATGCCGCCGGAGGAGCCGGTGCCGCCTTGGCCCGAGGAGTTGTCGCCGATCCCCCAGACGGCGCCGTTGTGGTCGACCCAGCTCGCGAAGCTCTTGCCTGCGCCGATGCTGACCGCGTCCTTCAGCGCGCCCCCGGCACCGGCCGGGAGCGCGATCGCGCCGAGCGTGGTCGTCGACGAGGACGCCGGGTCGGTC
>JBHEMB010000005.1:0-6513 GCA_046262855.1 Mycobacteriales bacterium
CTGCTTGTTCCCCTTGCCCTGCACCAAGACCACTTGCGTCTCCAGGTTGACGTCGTTGAGCCGCAGCCCCACCAGCTCGGAAACGCGGACGCCGGTGGCGTAGAGCAGCTCCAGGGCAGCCCGGTCGCGGAGGTCCTCGACGGCTGACCCGTCGAAGCTGACGAGCCGGTCGGCCTCGTCCGGCCGGAGCACCTCCGGCAGGGTGCGGTGCCCCTTCGGCGTCGCCAGCAGCGCACCCGGGTCGGTGGGCAGCAGGGCGCGCCGGTGAGCCCACGCGGTGAACGTCCTGGCCGCCGATCCGCGTCGCGCCAGCGTGCCGCGCGCGAGGCCGTCCGCGCGCAGCCGCGCCAGCCAGGAGCGCAGGACGGGCAGGTCGAGCTCGTCCAGGGACGTGATGCCGAGGGAGGCCGCGTGCACCAGCAGCGCCGTCACGTCACCGTCGTAGGCGCGCACGGTGTGCGCGGAGCGGTCCCGCTCGAGGGCCAGGTGATCGTGGAAGGCCTGCCGCGCGTCCTCGAGGGCACGCGGCAGTTCCGCGATCACCTCCGCCGCCACCACCTGAACCTCAACCAGAAGGGCATTCCGGTCAAGCCACCACGCCCTACCCGGATGCTCCGAGTGTCGTCAGCCGCCATCCGCCTTCGCGCTGCTCGACCAGTCCGGCCACCAGCAGCTCCGGCAGCACCATCTGCACCACGAGCGCCGAGACCCCTGCCGTCCGGGCGATGCGCGAGACGCCCACGGCCGACCGGACGGGCACCGCGTCGAGCACCCGGCGGGCGTCCTCGCGCAACCCGTCCCGAGGTCGCTCCGGCCCGCGGACCAGCGCAGCCAGGTGCTCACCGCTTCGCCCGAGCAGCTCGAGGACCTCCGCGGCTCCGGTGACCAGCTCCGCCTTGCGGTCCTTGATGAGCGCGTTGCTCCCCGCGGACACCTCGGACGTCACCGGGCCGGGGACCGCCATCAGCAGCCGCGACAGCTCCGCGGCCCGACCGGCGGTCGAGAGCGAGCCACTGCGCCTGGCGGCCTCCACCACGATGGTCCCGCGGGTCATCGCCGCGACGATCCGGTTGCGGACGAGGAACCGCATCCGAGTCGGCGCCGAGCCGGGCGGCACCTCGCTCACGACCGCCCCCTTCTCCGCGATCTCGGCCAGCAGCCGGTCGTTGCCGCGCGGGTAGGAGATGTCCGGCCCGCACGCGAGCACGGCCACGGTCGGAGCCGCGTCCGCCGCGAGCGCCCCGCGGTGCGCAGCCGCGTCGATGCCGTACGCGCCACCCGAGACGACAGCAACCCCGCTCTCGGCCAGGGCGAAGGCGAGCTCCTTGGCGACCTGGCTCCCGTACGGCGACGCAGCGCGGGCGCCGACGATCGCGACCGACAGCTCCAGGGCCGGCCGGAGCCGGTGCGCCCCGAGGGCGAGCAGCACCCAGGGCGGCGCCATCTCCTTCACGTCACCCGACATCACGTGGGGATGCCAGTCGAGACCGTCGGGCCACTCGTCGTCGCCCGGGCACACAACCCGGCCGCCGACGTCCCCGAGCCGTTCGAGGTCGCGCCGTGGGTCGCACGTCTCGGCCCGCACCCGCATCCCGGCGAGGGCGCGCTGCCCGAGCTGGTCCAGCGGAGCCCCCGCCTGCACCGCGTCCCAGACCTCCTCCGCGGGGAACGCCTGCAGGGCGGCATGCACCGCCAGCGACCCGGGCTCTGCAACTCGGGCGAGACCGAGCCGGGCCAGTCGCTCGCCGTCGGACACGCTCATGCCGCCGCCCGCCGCTCCCACGCGTCCCCCAGCCGCAGGCTCAAGGCCAGGCCGACTTCAGACGCTCCCGGCTCCTCGCTGCCGAACAGGTCCGCCAGCGTCCAGGCCAGCCGCTGCACCCGACCGAACCCGCGTGCTGTCAGCAGTCCGAGGTCCATGGCGCGGCCGACCGGCTGCAGGACCTCGCGCCGGAGCGGCCAGCGCTGCGCGAGGATCGTGGGGGGCACGTCGGCGTTGGTCCGGTACGCCGTCCCTGCGAGCCGCAGCGCCGCCCGCTCCCGGGCGTCGGAGACCCGCGCCGCGATGACAGCGGACGACTCGCACTCGCGATCCGACATGATGTCGGCCCGGGTGATCGCCGGCAGGGTGATGGTGATGTCCATCCGGTCCAGCACGGGACCGGAGAGCCGGCCGAGGTACTGCCGTCGGCGGTCCGGCGGGCAGGTGCAGTCGGTGCCCGTCCGCGCGCACGGGCACGGGTTGGCGGCCAGCAGCAGCGCGAACCTCGCCGGGTAGGTCGCCGTGCCGTTGACGCGGCTGATCTTGATGTGCCCGTGCTCCAGCGGCTGCCGGAGCGCATCGAGCACGCCCTTCACGAACTCCGGAGCCTCGTCCAGGAACAGCACGCCCCGGTGCGCCAGCGACGCCGCCCCCGGACGCGCCAGCCCGCTACCACCTCCCACGATGCTGACAGGCGTGGACCCGTGGTGCGGCGCCTGGAACGGCGGGCGCCGGATGAGCACGTCCGGCGGCAGCTGTCCCGCGACCGAGTGGATGGCGGTGACCTCGAGCGACTCCGAGGCGGTCAGCGGCGGCAGGATGCTCGGCATCCGCTCCGCCAGCAGCGTCTTGCCGCACCCCGGTGGTCCGACCATCAGCAGGTTGTGACCACCTGCCGCAGCCACCTCGCAGGCCAGCCGGCCGACGGGTTGACCTGCCACGTCAAGGAAGTCGCCGCCCGGGACCTCCGCGTCACGGGTGGGTGCCGAGGGCTCGATCTCCTCGCACGGCTGGCCCCGCAGCAGCAGCACGAAATGCCGCAGCGAGCGCACCCCGACCGAGCGCAGCCCCGGAACGAGCCGCGCTTCGGCGAGGTTGGCTGCGGCGACGTACACGGTCCTGTCCTGGTGCTCCAGGGTCAGCAGGGCCGCGAGGACCCCTGGCACGCCACGGACGCTGCCGTCGAGGCCGAGCTCGCCGATCAGGATGGATCGCTCGACGCGTCGTGCGGGAATCACCTCGTCCGCGGCGAGCAGTCCCGCCGCCAGCGCAAGGTCGAAGCCGGTGCCCCGCTTCGGCAGGGAGGCGGGCGACAGCCCGAGCGTGATCCGCTTGGTCGTCGGCCAGTGCTCGCCGGAGTTGACGATCGCGGCCCGGATCCGGTCCCGCGCCTCGTTCAGCGCCGCGTCCGGGAGACCCGTGATCGACAGCCCCGGGATGCCCTGCGCGAGGTCTGCTTCGATGCGGACCAGGTGCGCCTCCATCCCCACCAGCGCCACCGACCAGCTCGTCGCGAGCGCCATCTAGAGCGCCCCCTCGAGGTGCACGACCTCCGGGGTCGTGCCCGACCGGCGCAGCACCGAGATGACGTCGAAGCGCATCCCGTCCCAGCCCCGTGGCCGGGTCGCACGCAGCCACTGCGCGGCGAGGATGGCCTGCCGGCGCGCCTTCGGCCCGCGCACGGCCTCGGCCGGCTCCCCGAACGCCAGGCTGCTGCGCGTCTTCACCTCGACGAAGCAGATCGTCGCCCCGGCCCGGGCGACGATGTCGATCTCACCGTCCCGGCAGCGCCAGTTGCGCGCCAGCACCTCGTAACCCGAGGCCTCGAGGTGCCGCACCGCGACGTCCTCGCCCCACCGACCCAGCACCGCCCGATCCACCACGGCGACCACCTCCGGCCACAGAGGCTCGCGGTCAGAGCACCGCCGGTACGGCGGTCAGCCGCCGTTGTGGACGGGCTACCGGCCTGTGGATCGGGGGTCGGGCTCCTCGACGTCCGGGGTGTGGACGCCCTGCACGACGGGCGCTTCCTCGGAGGATCCCGCGGCGGACTCCTCCGAGTTCGCCGGCACGGAGGCGCTGTCCCCTACGGAGCCGCCGCGCGCTGGCGTCGTACCCGATGGTGCTTGCGGGTGATCCGTGGACGGCGTCTGCGCCTCGGAATCGGTGGCCGAGGCGGGGAAGGGCTCCGGCTTCGACTGGTTGCGGGTCATGCGGGACCCCTACCCGACGTCACCCGTTGGGAAGCTCCAGGTCGGGCTTCTCGAGCTTCTCGACGTTGACGTCCTTGAAGGTCAGCACGCGCACCGTCTTCACGAAACGCGCGGGCCGGTACATGTCCCACACCCAGGCGTCGTTGAGGGTCAGCTCGAACCAGACCTCGCCGTCGGACGTCCGCGGCGTGACCTCGACGGCGTTCGCGAGGTAGAACCGGCGCTCGGTCTCGACGACCCATTCGAACTGCCGGACGATGTCGCGGTACTCCCGGTAGAGCTGGAGCTCCATCTCGGTCTCGTACTTCTCGAGATCCTCGGCACTCATTCGGCACTCATCCGGCGGCACTCATTCGGCTGCACTCATGTCGTCGCGCTCACGAGGCCACATCCTGCCCGATGAGCGAACCGCGCACGTTGACGTAGGAGAACCGGTGCTCCGGGCAAGGGCCGTGGGCGCGCAGCGCGGCCATGTGCTCCGGCGTCGAGTACCCCTTGTGCCTGTCGAACTCGTACGCCGGGAACCGCGTGTGCAGCTCCGCCATCATGCGATCCCTGGTGACCTTGGCGATCACCGAAGCCGCCGCGACGCAGGCGGCGACCTGGTCGCCCTTCCAGACGGCGAGGGCCGGGGCGGGCATGCCGGCGATGGGGAAGCCGTCGGTGAGGACGTACGACGGGCAGGGGTCGAGGCGCTGCACCGCCTGCCGCATGGCACGGACGTTCATGACGTGCAGTCCGGTGCTGTCGACCTCCTGCGGCGGCACGACGACGACGGACCAGGCGAGCGCCCGCTTGAGCACCTCGTCGTAGGCCTTCTCGCGGGCCAGCTCGGTCAGCAGCTTGGAGTCGGCGAGGCCAGGCACCTCGCCCCGGCGACCGCTCGGGAGGATGACGGCTGCCACCACGAGCGGGCCCGCACAGGCTCCGCGGCCGGCCTCATCTGCCCCCGCGACGTGCTGGAAGCCGTGGTTGTGCAGCGTCCGCTCGAGGGCCCACAGCCCGTGCTCCATCCGCACGACCGGTCGCGGTGCCGTGATCACGGCAGCAGCTCCAGCAGCTCCCGCGGGTAGTACCGCTCGACGGTCGTGGCCAGCTCGTGTCGCTCCCACCAGCGGTGCCCGATCACGGCTGCTGTCTCCACCTCGTCGAAGCCGCTGGTGTCGACGCCGTGGCTGTCGACCCGCAGCAGGAAGTAGTCCTCGCTCTGCTCGTAGACGTCATCCCCCCACGGGAACGTCGTCACGCGATGGTGGACCGCTTCGCCGAGCTCCGCCGGGTCGATCAGCAGGCCGGTCTCCTCCCGCAGCTCGCGCGCCGCGCCCTGAGCGGGTGTCTCGCCGGCGTCCAGCCCACCGCCCGGTGTGAACCACCACTGGCCGCGGTGGGCGTGCACCGGGTCGCGGCCCTGGAACAGCAGCAGCCGGTCGCGAGCGTCCAGCAGCAGCACACGGGCAGCGCGGCGGGCCTGAGGGACGGTCATGACCGTCCGATCGTACGGCTCCTTCAGCGGGTCCGTCGGCGTCGGCGCAGCAGCGTCACCGGCAGCGCGAGCAGGCCGCCCGCGACCAGCTGGGAGCCGGGCATCGCGAGGGCCGTGGTGAACGTGCTGGGGACCGTGAGGACCTTCCAGTGCTGGGCGGGGTAGACGACCACGAAGGCCCGACCGACCACCTTCGACTCGGCGATCGTCCCGTGGAACCTGTCGTTGAAGTGCGTCGAGAAGCGCGAGTCGGCCGAGTCGCCCCTGTGGTCGCCGAGGACGAACAGCCTGCCCTTCGGGATGAGCACTCCCGGCGCGCCGGGGGGGCACACCGACTTGCCGGAACCGGCGGCGCAGAAGTACTTGTAGGAGTCGATGCTGTCGTCGGCCTCGAACAGGTACGGCTCGTGGAGCTCCACGGGCCTGCCGCCGGAGGGCGTGACCACCACGTTGCCGCTCGGGCTGCAGCACATGACCCGGTCGCCGGGCAGGCCGATGACCCGCTTGATGTAGTCCTTGTCGTCGGACGAGACGCCGAAGAAGACTCCGATGTGGTGCAGCGCCGCACCGAAGGTGCCCCGGTGCTTCGGCGCGACCTCGCCGCCCTCCTTGGCCCACAGGTCGGAGCCGTTGAACACGACGACCTCGCCGCGGTGGATGCCGCGGACCTTGTAGACGACCTTGTTGACGAGCACCCGGTCACCGATGTGCAGGGTGTTCTCCATGGACCCCGAGGGGATGGAGAAGGCCTGAACCAGGGTGGCCTTGAGGATCAGTGCCAGCACGACCGCGAGCACCAGCAGAAACGGCAGCTCCCGCAACGCCGAACGACGGCGTGCGGGAGCTGTCACGTCCGGACCAACGTCTTCGCGGTCCGGGATGGTTCCGAGGCTCAGGCTGTCAGTCCTGAGTCGAGGTGGGAGCGGTCGCCGCGGGACGGACGTCGCGCTTCTCCTTGATCTTCGCCTTCTTCCCGCGCAGCTCGCGCAGGTAGTAGAGCTTGGCGCGCCGGACGTCGCCACGGGTGACGACCTTGATGTCCTCGATGACCGGCG
>JBHEMB010000006.1:0-8118 GCA_046262855.1 Mycobacteriales bacterium
GTCTACGCCGGGGCACACCCGCGCGCCCTCGGCTGACGCCCCAGGCCCTTTCCTGCGTTGTCCCCAGCGTTATCCACAGTGATGAGGACGTTGTCCCCGGGTGTGGCCGGCTTTCCACAGGGCCTCGGCGTGTCGTCCCCAGTTTTCGGGGCGACGTTGTAATGGGGCCCATCCGGCACGTAGAGTCCCGCCGGATCGTCAAGGCGAGAAGTCGTGACGGAACGAAATCCTCAGAGAGGCAAGGCCACTTGTGAGTATGTCGACAAAGCCGGTCCTCGGGCCGGGCATGATCGGACCTACCGGGCGGCCCTTGCCGTACCTGCCGACTCCCGCTCCGCTCGAGCGACACGGCCCAGCTCGCGTCCTTGCCATGTGCAACCAGAAGGGCGGGGTCGGCAAGACCACCTCCACGATCAACCTGGGTGCGGCGCTCGCGGAGGTCGGCCGGCGGGTGCTTCTCGTCGACCTCGACCCGCAGGGCGCTCTCGGCGTGGGGCTGGGCGTCAACCCGCTGCAGCTCGACCGCACCGTCTACAACCTCCTGATGGAGGCCGATGTCTCGGTCGACGACGTGATGCTCAAGACGAACGTCCCGGGCATGGACCTGCTGCCGAGCAACATCGACCTGTCCGCCGCCGAGGTCCAGCTGGTGAACGAGGTCGCCCGCGAGCAGACCCTGCTGCGTGCTCTCGCGCCGGTGATCGACGATTACGACATCATCCTGCTCGACTGCCAGCCGTCGCTGGGACTGCTGACCGTCAACGCGCTCACCGCGGCCCACGGGGTCATCATTCCCCTCGAGTGCGAGTTCTTCGCCCTCCGAGGTGTGGCCCTCCTCATCCAGACCATAGAAAAGATCCAGGAAAGGCTTAACCCTCAACTCGAGCTTGAGGGAATTCTTGCCACGATGTACGACGCGCGGACGCTGCATGGCCGCGAGGTGCTGGCCCGCGTCGTCGAGGCTTTCGGTGACCGGGTCTTCCACACCGTCATCAACCGCACCGTCCGGTTTCCCGAGACGACGGTCGCGGGGGAGCCGATCACGGCGTACGCGTCGAGCTCGACGGGTGCGACCGCCTATCGCGACCTCGCCAAGGAGGTGCTTGCCCGATGAGCCGACGGATCGCCCTGCCCGGGGCTGACGAGCTCTTCCGCTCCACGGGCGACCCGGCTGCGCGCTCCGCCCCGGCTGAGGAGCCGACTCGACCCGCGCCGCTGAGCGTGGCACCCTACACCGCCGCGGAGCCGGTCCCGGCCAGCACTGCCGAACCGGCCTCGGCCGAGGACGACCACGATGGCTTGGAGGAGGCGTCCGGTTCCGTGCGGCCCACCAGCCGGCGGCGACCGCGTGCGCTCGCCGACCGGCGGCCCAGCGGCCGGGAGAGCCACGACGAGAAGATCACCGTCTACCTGTCGGCCGACGAGCTGATGGATCTCGAGCACGCGAGGCTGGGGCTGCGCGGTGACCATGGGCTTCCCGTGGACCGCGGTCGCGTGGTGCGCGAGGCGCTCGCCGTCGTGCTGGCCGACTTCGAGGCCAAGGGTGACGCGAGCATCCTGGTCCGCCGGCTCCGGGGCCGCTGAGGTGCTCTACGCCCTCGGGCACCCCGCGAGCTTCCTGGTCCTGGCACTGTCCTTCGTTGTGGGTATCACGTTGCACGGCTGGGTCCAGGCGATCGTCGCCGACCGCATGGGCGACCGCCGCCCGAGGCTGGCACGCCGTCTCGAGCCTCAGCCTCAGGTGCACATCGATCCGTTTGGAGCAGTGGGCGCCCTCATCGGCGGCCTCGGCTGGGCGCATCCCGTCGAGCTGGGCGGACGCCGGGACCGCGCCCGGACGATCGCCGTCGCCCTGGCGGGACCGCTCGTCAACATCGTCCTCGGGCTGGCTCTGCTCGTCCTCTACCGCGGCACCCTGGCGACCGGGCCGTCCGAGGGGCTCGCCGCGTTCTTCGCGGACCAGGGCGCGGGGTACGCGCTCCAGCACGGAGGCTCGCTGGCCGGTGACGTCCTCGGCTACGCCGTGCTGCTGGCGGGTGCGTCGCAGCTCTACCTGGGCGTGCTGAGCCTGGTTCCCCTCCCGCCGTTGGACGGCGGCCGGCTGCTGTTCGCGCTCGCGCCCCGCACCCTGGGATGGCAGCGCGCCGAGCACTACCTCGTCGAGCAGAACATCGGCGTCGCCGTCGTCCTCCTGCTGCTGTTGCTGCCGCTCGGCGGTCGCCTCCTGCTGCTGCAGGTGCTGGACAGCGTGCTGGCGCCTCTTCTCGGTCTGGTGCTCGGTGTCTGACCCCCAAGTCCCGACGAGCCCCGCCGAGGAGGCCGTGGAGCAGGCGAGCTCCCTGGCAGGCTCGCAGGAGGGCTCCGCGGAGGGCTCCCAGGACGGCTTCCGCGTGCGGCTGGATGTCTTCGAAGGCCCCTTCGACCTCCTGCTCGGGCTGATCAGCAAGCACCAGCTCGACGTGACCGAGGTCGCGCTGTCCAAGGTCACCGACGACTTCATCGCTCACATCCGCGCGCTGGGCGCCGGTTGGGACCTGGGCCAGGCGACCGAGTTCCTCGTGGTCGCGGCCACCCTGCTCGACCTCAAGGCGGCTCGGCTGCTCCCCGGCGCGGAGGTGGAGGACGAAGAGGACCTCGCGCTGCTCGAGGCGAGAGACCTGCTATTCGCCCGGCTGCTGCAGTACCGCGCCTACAAGCAGGCCGCAGCCCACCTGGGACGGCTCCTTGCCGATGAGGCGCATCGGTATCCGCGCCAGGTGACGCTGGAGCCGCGCTACGCAGGGCTGCTGCCCGAGGTGCTGCTCGGCCTCGGCCCGGCTGAGTTCGCCGCCATGGCGGCGCGGGCCCTGGCACCGCGGGCAGAAGAGCTGGTTGCGGTCGACCACGTCCACGGCGGCACGGTCTCGGTCCGCGAGCAAACCGCGCTGCTGCACGAGCGGCTCAGGCGCGCCGGCGGCGCCAGCTTCCGGCACCTCACGGCCGATTGCGCCGGAACCCTCGAGGTCGTGGCCCGTTTCCTGGGCCTTCTGGAGCTCTATCGCGAGGGTCTGGTCGCCTTCGAGCAGGCCGAGGCGCTGGGGGAGCTGCACATCCGCTGGACCGGCCCTACCGAAGAGCCGTCCGACGACGACGAGCCGCACGCCGCCAGCGCCGCGGGCGCCGAGTGGGACGATCCGCTGGTGGTGCTGCCAGACTCAGTGCCATCGGACTCCGACGTGGCCGGTGCGCACGAGATCGTTCTGTCGCACATGCCGGACACGCCGGACGGCCAGCCACCCGCCGGCTCTGCCGACCACTCGCACGACCAGGAGGACCTCGCGCCGTGAGCGCTGACAAGGACGCTTCGCCAGGCGACGCCGCTGCTCGCGACGGCCGGAGCGGCAACGTGTCCGGGTGGCACGACCTGCCGGCTCAGGAGCCGGTTGAGGAGCCTCGCGATCCGTCTGAGGGAGGCGGGGACGCGTCTCGGGGAGCTGGGGACGCGTCTCGGGGGGCCGGGGAGGAGGCACAGGGGGGCCCGGCGGCGACCGACGTGGCGGGCGCGGAGGCCACAGGGTCGGACGTGGCAGTTGACGACGTGGCAGTTCAGGACGTGCCAGTTGAGGCAGCCGCCGAGGACCGTGGCGGTCCCGCTGCACAGCAGCCCTCTAGCGTGTTGCCGGAGGACCTGCCGCCTCTCCCTGCTGCCCTGGAAGCCGTGCTGCTGGTCACCGACGAGCCCGTCCCGGCCGTCACGCTCGCGCAGGTGGTCGAGCGACCTACCGGCGAGGTCGAGGCGGCGCTGGCAGCGCTGGCTCAGGAGTACAGCGACGCCGGCCGCGGGTTCGAGCTGCGCCAGGTAGCGGGCGGCTGGCGCCTGTATACCCGCGCAGATTGCGCGCCCTACGTCGAGCGCTTCGTGCTCGACGGACAGCAGGCTCGCCTCACCCAGGCTGCCCTCGAAACCCTGGCCGTCATCGCCTATCGCCAGCCCGTGACCCGGCAGCGGGTCAGCGCTGTCCGGGGCGTCAACGTGGACGGCGTGGTTCGGACCCTCGTCGCCCGTGGACTCGTGACGGAAGCCGGCGCGGATGAGGAAACCGGCGCCACGCGGTACAGGACCACGAACTACCTGCTTGAGAGGCTTGGGCTCCAGACGCTGGACGAACTTCCCTCCCTTGCTCCGCTACTCCCTGAGCTGGATGACGTCGCTTCTGACTCATCCTCGATCTGAGGTTGAAACAGATGGATGACGGCATCCGCCTTCAGAAGGTGCTCGCCGCGGCTGGCCTGGGTTCTCGACGCGCCTGCGAAGAGCTGATCGACGCCGGTCGCGTGAGCGTTGATGGCGAGATCGTGCGCGAGCAGGGGCGACGCGTCGACCCGGAGTCCGCGGTGGTGCATGTCGACGGCATGCGCGTCACGACAGCGAGCAACCGGGTGTACCTGGCGCTCAACAAGCCCAAGGGCATGGTCTCCGCCATGTCCGACTCTGAAGGGCGCCCCACGGTCGGCGACCTCGTCGTCGGTCGGCGAGAGCGCCTCTTCCACGTCGGCCGCCTGGACGCCGATACCGAGGGGTTGCTGCTCCTGACGAACGACGGTGAGCTTGCTCACCGCCTGTCGCACCCCTCGTTCAGCGTGCCCAAGACGTATCTCGCTCAAGTGATCGGGCCTGTTCAGCGCGATGTCGGGAAGCGGCTGCGCGCGGGCGTGCTGCTCGAGGACGGACCCGTCAAGGTCGACAGCTTCCGATTGATCGACAGCGCTGCCAACAAGGTCCTCGTGGAGGTCGTCCTTCACGAGGGCCGGAAGCACATCGTCCGTCGCTTGCTGGCCGAGGTCGGGCACCCGGTGCAGTCGCTGGTGCGCACCGCCATCGGACCGGTGCAGCTCGGGTCTCAGCGGGCCGGCAAGCTCCGGGCACTCACTCCGCAGGAAGTGGCCGCGCTGCACGCCCTAGTGGGCCTCTAACCGGCTCAGCGGTGCCGCTTGGCCAGGCCCACGCACTTCCGCTCTGAATGGCGCTGACGCAACGCTGCGGCCCTGGGACGTCCTGACACTTCTCAGCCGGGCCGTCGAACCAGGCGAGACAACGTCTCGTGAGCCCACGGGGCGCGCTGGTGCGCTGGCGGGCCCGCATCGGTGTTCTCCGCGGTAGCTGTCCCGGATCCGGGGGAGCGGGCCGGGCTGACGATGCGGCACCGGCAGGCAAAGCCTGTTGTCCGCTGTCCCGGCGGGGATCAGTGCACCGCGGTCGAGGTGCGGGCGCGTCGCGCGCGCGACCGGCAGGTCAACCACAAGGCACGCGGACAACGGCCTTGGCCGAAGGGCGCAGAGCTCCGTCACCCCCCTCTTGCTGATCGGGAGCCAGACCGTCAGGCCACCGGCCCGGGCCGATCTCACGACAACCCACTATGGGCAGAAGCGCACTCATGGGCTGATCGGTATGGCCGTATGATCGTAGAGAGATTTATCGATAAGCGCGGATAGCGTGTCGTCGCTGCGCGACACGCTCTCTCCCTTGCAGTGTTTGAACCCCCCTACTCCCGCTGCGGCTTATCGACTTATCGCCTCCATGAGCGGGCTGAGCTCTCGGCTGGACGACTATAAGCCGAGAGTGGCGGTTACCTCTAAGTCGATAAAACGTGCTATCACCTTGGCGGTAACCAACTAAAGCCGTTCGCAGACACGCCGCTTCAACCCTTCCTGTCCTTGCCCGCACATGGATAGGGTGACCGGACCCGAGCGAAGGAGATGGGGTGTCGGTTCATGAGTTGCGGGGTGCCGCCCAGCGCCCCGTCGATGCCCGTACGGACGTCTACGAGGCCGCGACCGCGCTCCGTCTTGGCGTCCTCGAGCCCGGTGTGCACCGAGCGGATGACCTCAGCTCCGTGGGCGTCCTGGCGAGCCCGCAGCTGCCCGCTGAGCTCCCGGCTGATGCCGCCAGGCCGATGGGTGGCACCGACAGGCAACTGCTCGGTAGGAGCGCGATCGACTCCTCACAAGCTCCGTCCAGCGGGCTGCGACTGCTCACTCACGTTGACGCAGGCACCCCTGACGGCTCCCGTGCCGAGCTGCTTCAGGCGTGCCTTCGTGCCGCCGCATACCTCCGGACTGAGCTTCCGAGCTGATGGCCGATGTTCTGGTGGTCGGCTGCGGCCTGATCGGTGCCAGTGTTGGCATGGCACTCGGCCAAGCCGGCTGGGACGTGACCCTCACCGACGAGAGCCCGGCAGTCGTCGGCCAGGCGGTAAAACGCGGCGCAGGCCGGCCATGGGAGCAAGCCGAGCCGGCCACGACGGCGCTCATTGCCGTTCCGCCACGCGTGACTGCACCCGTGCTTGTCGAATTTCAACGCCTCAACGTGGCGCGGACCTATACACACGTGTCTTCCATCCAGTCTCACGTTCAGCGCGAGGTTGAGGCCCTGAGCTCTCATCCGTCGGCCGTCGTCGGCGGACATCCTCTCGCTGGCCGGGAGCTCTCCGGCCCCGGTGCGGCCACGGCGGATCTGTTCGCTGGCCGTCCCTGGGCGGTGTGCACAGGTCGCCACACCACCGCGCAGGCCCGCGATGACGTGCGGAGCCTCGTCTCGGCCTGCGGCGCCGACATCGTGGAGCTGTCGGCGCAGGCCCACGACGCAGCGGTGGCGCTGCTCAGTCACTTGCCTCAGGTCACCGCGAGCGCGCTGGCTGCGGGCATCGCGCAGGCTACGGGGATCACCGACGACCCGAGCCTGCTGCGGCTTGCCGGGCCTGGAGTGGTCGATACCACCCGCCTCGCGGCGAGTGACCCAGAGCTGTGGGTGCAGATCCTCGAGCTCAACGCCCAGCAGGTGGCGCCCGTCGTGGCAGACCTGGCTGAGCGCCTCACCGCGACCGCCGCTGCTCTCTCCGCGCTCGGTTCGCCGTCGAGCCCGTCAACTGCGGCAGCGGCGACGGCCGCGCTGCGCGACCTGCTCCTCGGCGGCAACGCCGGGCGGGCGCTGATCCCTGTGAAGCGTGGAGTCCGGTCCGCGGCGTTCGCTCCGGTGCGGGTGACCGTCTCCGACGAGCCCGGGCGGCTCGCGGCGCTGCTGACCGACGCCGGCGCCGCGGGCATCAACGTGGAAGACGTCCACGTCGACCACGTCCCGGGACGGCCTACGGGGGTCATCGAGCTGCTGGTCGGGGTGGCCGAAGTTGCTCGGCTGACCACTGAGCTACGACGCCGAGGCTGGTCAGCCGAAGAGGCGTGAAGACGGCTTAACCTTATGTCGACAAAATGTCTGCGCCTGGGTCGGCCCCGGACCGATAAGTCGATATAGCGCAGCGTGCGAGGGCCCATGGTGGGGTTGGGTGAGTGTCGTGGCGCCTGCCTCTCCCGCGGGCTCGGCCGCCGGCCGCGTCGGCTGGCCGACTAGGCTGCGGCGGGTCGCAGGCGCGACCCCGGTCAGGTGGGATGCCTGCTCGGGTACCAGGTCGAGGAGCGGTGCAGTGACCGGGTCGGACGGGCGGGCCGTGCACCCTGGTGACTCAGCGACGCGCCCGACAAGGCGGCCGGCCGCGGGGGCGGCGGGGGACCGCACCGCGGTGCAGCCAGCGGGCGGCGGCCAGCCGGTTCCCGACGTCGAACACCTCGTCAGAGTCGTCGCGCTCGATGGGCCGGCGGGATCCGGCAAGAGCACCGTCGCCCGGCTCACCGCCAGACGACTCGGCTGGCGGTTCGTGGACACAGGGGCCAGCTATCGCGCGGTGACCCTCGCCGTCCTGCGAGCCGGCGCAGATCCGCAGGACGGCACGCAATGCCTACAGGTGGCCCAGAGCGCGCGAGTCGAGCTCCGGACCGATCCGGACGAGACCGGCGTGCTCCTGGACGGCGAGGACGTCTCACAGGCCATTCGGGAGCCGGAGGTGACGGCGGCGGTCAGTGCTGTCAGCTCCCACCCCGAGGTGCGGGCTCGGCTCGTCGCGCTGCAGCGGGCCGCGATGGGCACCGAGGGGGCGGTCGTCGAGGGGCGCGACATCGCCACGGTCGTGGCGCCCCGGGCTGCGCTGAAGGTGTACCTCGATGCCCGGCCCGAAGTCCGTGCGGCTCGGCGCGCCCGCGAAACCGGACAGGAATCAGTGGCCCGCACGCAGAGCGCCTTACTGGCCC
>JBHEMB010000007.1:0-3533 GCA_046262855.1 Mycobacteriales bacterium
CGGCATGAAGCACATCCCGGTCGACCGCGAGGCGGGTGCCGGCAGCTACGCCGCCGCCGTCGAGGCACTGCGCGCCGGTGAGCTCGTGGGGGTGTTCCCCGAGGCGACGATCAGCCAGAGCTTCGAGCTCAAGGAGTTCAAGAACGGGGCCGTCCGGATGGCGGTCGAAGCCGGTGTGCCGATCATCCCCGTCGTGCTCTGGGGCTCCCAGCGCGTCTGGACCAAGGGCCGCCCGAAGGCACTGAAGCGCAACCACGTCCCGATCCGGATCGTCGTCGGCCAGCCCTTCCTGCCCACGGAGACCGACCCGACGCTCGCCACCAAGGACCTGAAGGCCCGGATGCAGGTCATGCTCGACGAGGCCCGCACGACCTACCGGGACCGGCCCGAGGACGGTGCCTGGTGGATGCCGGCCGCGCTCGGCGGCAGCGCACCGACGCTCGCGGACGCCGAGGCCGCCGATGCGGCGGAGCGCGCAGCCCGCGCCGCCCGGCGCGCCCGATAGCCTTTCGTCCCATGGCACTGGGCAGGGGTGGCAAGCGCGCCGCCAAGAAGCAGCGGACCGGTCCCTCGCGCAGGGAGAAGTTGCAGCAGATCCGCGTCGCCTTCTCGATGACGCGCAAGAGCGACCCGAAGATGCTGCCGCTGATCATCGGCGCGTTCGTCCTCACGCTGGCCGTCTTCGTGCTGCTCGGCGTCGTCACCGACCACCTCGTCTACCTCCCGGTCGTCGGAGTGCTCTTCGCAGTCCTGGCCACGGCGGTGATCTTCGGCCGGCGAGTGCAGAAGGCCGCCTACGGGCAGGTCGAGGGCCAGCTCGGCGCCGCCGCAGCGATCCTGCAGAACATGCGCGGCAACTGGCGGGTCACGCCCGCTGTCGGGTTCACGAAGGAGCAGGACCTGCTGCACCGCGTGATCGGCCGCCCCGGCATCGTGCTCGTGGCCGAGGGCAGCCCCGCTCGGGTGCGGTCGCTGATCGGCGCCGAGAAGCGCGCGCTGTCACGGGTCGTCGGTGACACCCCGGTGTACGACGTGACGGTCGGCGACGGCGAGGGCCTCATCGCGCTGAAGGAGCTGGAGAAGCACTTCCTCCGGCTGCCGCGCAACATCAAGCCGGCCCAGGTGAACATCCTCGACACCCGCCTGAAGGCGCTGCGCACGAACGCGCCGCTGCCCATCCCCAAGGGCCCGATGCCCACCCGGATGCCGCGCGGCAAGAACCGCTAGCGGGCCCGCGCACGCCAGGGGTCGCGAGATGGCCCCTGATCGCGCCTGCCAGGGACCATCTTTGCGACCCCCGCCGACCGGAGCTGGGCGCCGACGGTTTGCCGCGGGCGGCGGGCGATCAGGCGCGGACGACGACCGTGCCCGCGGCCAGGTCGTGGAAGCCACGGCCCTCGCGGGTGAAGAAGCCGGCGAGGCCGATGCTTAGCAGCAGCGGCAGGGTCCGCAGCAGGGCCGGCAGGACCCCCGGGACCCGGGAGACGTCCTTGAGCCGGAGCACCTTCAGCCCCATCAGCCGCATCCCGAACGTCTGGCCCAGGAGCGCGACCCCCAGGACATACTCGACGAACAGCACGCCGTACGCGACGAGCTGCTTCGTCGTACCGCTCGGCTGGTCGAGCTGCGAGGTGATCAAGGCTCCGACCAGGCTGCTGGCCAAGATGTCGAGGACGAAGGCCAGCGCGCGGGTGCTGAACGGGGCGATCGAGTTCTCGCCCTCGCGCGGCAGGCCGAGCGGCTTGCCCAGCCAGCCGTCTGCGCCGCGTCGGATCTCCCCGAGGGTCGCCCCGGGGCCTTCCAGCCAGGTTCCTGTCCAGCGCGCCACGCACCCAGGCTAACCTCGGGGCCAGCAACGGCGCTCGACGAGGCGCGCCAGCCTGTAACTCCCGTGAAACAGACGGGACATAGCCGGGTCACACCGGCCGCGTAACGTCGACGCCACGCATTGAGAAGCTCCGGAGAGGACGCACGTGTTCAAGACCGCTGACGAGGTGCTCAGCTACATCAAGAAGGAAGCCGTCGAGATGGTCGACGTGCGCTTCTGCGACCTGCCCGGCGTGATGCAGCACTTCACGGTCCCGGTCAGCTCGTTCGACGAGTCCGTCTTCACCGACGGCCTGGGCTTCGACGGATCGTCGATCCGCGGCTTCCAGGAGATCCACGAGTCGGACATGCTGCTGCTGCCGGACCCGACGACGGCGCGCATCGACCCGTTCCGCACCCGCAAGACGCTGATCATCAACTTCTTCATCCACGACCCGCTCACGGGCGAGGCCTACTCCCGCGACCCGCGCAACATCGCCAAGAAGGCCGAGGCATACCTCAAGACGACGGGCATCGCGGACACCGCGTTCTTCGGCGCCGAGGCGGAGTTCTACATCTTCGACTCGATCCGCTACGACTCCACCCCCGAGTCCAGCTACTACTACATCGACGCCGAGGCCGCGGCCTGGAACACCGGCAAGGACGTGCCGGGCGGCAACCTGGGCTACAAGCCGCGCTACAAGGGCGGCTACTTCCCGGTCTCCCCCACCGACCACTACGCCGACCTCCGCGACGAGATGGCCGTCAAGCTCGAGCAGGCCGGCATGCAGGTCGAGCGCGGCCACCACGAGGTGGGCTCCGCCGGCCAGGCCGAGATCAACTACAAGTTCGACACGCTGCTGCAGAGCGCCGACAACCTGATGCTGTTCAAGTACATCATCAAGAACACCGCCCACGCGGCCGGCAAGACGGTCACCTTCATGCCGAAGCCGATCGCCGGCGACAACGGCTCGGGCATGCACTGCCACATGTCGCTGTGGGCCGAGGGCTCGCCGCTGTTCTACGACGAGATCGGGTACGCCGGCCTGTCCGACACCGCCCGCTACTACATCGGCGGTCTGCTCAAGCACGCGCCATCGCTGCTGGCGTTCACCAACCCGACCGTCAACTCCTACCACCGGCTGGTGCCGGGCTTCGAGGCGCCGGTCAACCTGGTCTACAGCCAGCGCAACCGCTCGGCCTGCATCCGCATCCCGATCACGGGCTCGAACCCGAAGGCCAAGCGCCTCGAGTTCCGCTGCCCCGACCCGTCGTCGAACCCGTACCTCGCGTTCTCGGCGATGCTGATGGCCGGCCTCGACGGCATCAAGAACAAGATCGAGCCCGCGACCCCCGGCGACAAGGACCTCTACGAGCTGCCGCCGGACGAGCTGGCCAACGTTCCCCAGGTCCCTGGCTCGCTGTCCGAGGTGCTCGACGCCCTCGAGGCCGACCACGACTTCCTGCTCGAGGGCGGCGTCTTCACCAAGGACCTCATCGAGACCTGGATCGAGTACAAGCGCACGACCGAGATCGACGCGCTGCGTCTTCGGCCGCACCCGTACGAGTTCGCGCTCTACTACGACATCTAGTCCCGGCTGGCCGGTTAGGCCGGGCGTCCTGGGAAACGGCGGCTGAATGTACCAAGCCGCCGTTTCCGAGCCACCAGCTGAGGAGCCACCCGAACGCGCGAGAACGGGGCCTGCCACCTGGGCTCGACGTATGCA
>JBHEMB010000008.1:0-5579 GCA_046262855.1 Mycobacteriales bacterium
CGTGAAGGAGGTGCACTACTTCGACTGGGAGCACCATCGCGGCGAGGACTGGTACCGCAGCCACTTCGCCACGGCGGCACCCGATCAGAAGGCTGGAGAGGCGACGCCCGGTTACCTCTGGCACCCCGAGGCGCCGGCGCGGATCGCCGCCCTGCTGCCGGACGTGGCGATGATCGCACTGCTGCGCCATCCGACTGACCGGGTCTACAGCCACTACTGGCACGCCCGGTCGTGGGGGGCCGAGGTCCCGGAGTTCGACGAGGTGGTGGACCGGGCGCTGCGCGGCGGCTCTCCCTGGGACCACCTCATCGAGAGGGGCCACTACGCCGAGCAGCTCACCCGCTACCAGCGGGCCTTGCCCCAGCCTGTCCTGGTGCTGCTCCAGGAGGAGCTGGCCGCCGACCCGGCAGGGAGCTTCCGGAAGATCTGCCGGCACCTCGGCGTGACGGAGCAGGAGGTCCCCGGCCTCGGCAAGGTGCACAACGCAGCACACACCTGGCGCTCACCGCGACTGCGGAAGCTCATGGACCGCACCGACGCGTGGTCCAGGCTGCCGCCCCCGGTCGCGCGATGGCTGCACCGGGCCAACAGCAAGCCGGTGCACTACCCGCCGATGACGTGCGAGACGCGAGCACGACTCCTCGAGCACTACCGGCCGCACAACGCGCGACTGCGGCAGCTGCTGTGCCGCCCGCTCGACGGGTGGGACGGATGACCTGGCCGCTCGCGACGGAGCCGGCACTGCACGCCGACCAGGTCGAGCCGGCCCGGGTGGTGCTGGTGCTCGGCGCCGATGCCGACGAGACCGAAGCCGTCGCGCGCAGGCTGGGTCGGGTGTCGCCGGTGCGGGACCTCACTGCGACGATCGGACCGCTTCTGGTCGGATGGGACCTCGGTACGGCGGAGCTGGGACCGCCGGCGCTGGTCTCCCCGCAACGCTGGCTGCGGGCGGTGCGGACGCTGCTGCTGGGGCTGCTCGGCGCCGACGGCAGCCGCCGGGTGGTGGCGGCTGAGGCCGGACGGCCATGGGTGGTCATGTACCTGCGCCGGCTCTTCCCGGACGCCGTCGTCGTGCTGGTGCCGGGCGACAGCGAGGAATGGGCCGCGCGGTTGCCTGAGCTGGAACGCGCCGAGGACCTGCGCGTCACCCCCGATCTCGTCGCTCAGGTGGACGCCCGCTGCCCGCCCGGACGGCGACCCCGGAGCCGACCGCGGCCGCGGCGTGCCGGCCGCGCCGGCCGACGGCTCGTGGTCGTGCTCGGCAGCGGCCGCAGCGGCACCACCTGGCTGCACACCATGCTGTGCGCCTCCCCCGACGTGGCCGGGACCGCACTCGGTGAGACGTCGGTCTTCCAGTCGCTCGAACCCGTCTGGCGGGCGCATCCCCGGGCGCTCGCGCTGATGCGCGCCTTCGCCGAGGACGTGCTCGTCGATGCGCTGGCCCCGGACGGCCGGCGGCTGGTGTGCGAGAAGACGCCGGCCCATGCGCACCTCGTCCCGCTCATCCGCGCGCTGTTCCCCGAGGCGGCGTTCCTGCACATCGTGCGGGACGGTCGGGATGTGGCGATGTCGTTGTACGCCATCGAGGGTGCGTTCCCCGACCTCCCGGCCGCGGCTCGCGCCTGGGCGGACGCCGTGACGACGGTCGAGCGCGATCTCGCCGGCGCGGCCCGTCACCGGACGGTTCGCTACGAGGATCTGCTGGTCCGGGCGGAGCAGGTGGTGCCCGGCCTGTGGCGGTGGCTGGGCGCGACACCTGACCCGGAGGCACTGGCCGCCCGCGTGCGCCCACAGGTCAGCCCACTGCCCAGTGCACTGACCCCGGGGTCGGGTCGCTGGGCGGGGCTGCCGCCGGCCGAGCTCGCCGCGCTGGAGCAGGCGTGCGGACGCACCCTCCGGCGGTGGGGGTACACCTGAGCGGCGCTGCCTATGCTGCGGCAGTGCCTCGACCCCCGCTTGGCCGCGTCGCGCGGCTGGCCGCGCCAGTGGCACTGCTCGCGGCGGCGGGCCGGCCGGGGCGCAGGCGCGCAGTCGCCCTGACGGGGCTGGCCGCGGTGTGGGGCACCGCCTACGCGCGGTACCGCTCTCGCGGCATCGAGCAGACCCGGCGCGAGTGGGACCTGATGCGCACCGCGACCCTGGAGGCGTACTCCCGGCACTACAACGAGTGCGTGCCGACCCTGGAGGAGGAGCTCGACCTCTGGGGCGAGTACCACGGGCACCGGCACCAGATGCGCTACCAGCTGCTGGCCGACCAGGTCCGGCACAACGTGAGCGGTACGGCGGACGTGCTGGACCTCGGGTGCGGTGCGGCCCTGGTCGCTGACCTCGTCGCTGACCTTCCGGTCCGCTATGTCGGCCTCGACTACGGCGACCACCACATCGCCTTCGCGGCGAAGAAGCACCGCGACCAGGACAGCGGCCCGCTGACGGCGTCGTTCGTCCAGGGCGACGCGGAGCACCTGCCCTTCACGGACCGCTCGTTCGACGTCGTGGTGTGGAGCGAGGTCATCGAGCACCTGATGCGGCCGGAGCTCGCGGTGTGGGAGGTGGCCCGGGTGCTGCGGCCCGGTGGGGTGCTCGTCATGACGACGAACAACGCCTCCGAGATGCCTTTGCGCTTCCCGTTGAGCGACCCACTGGCGTTCCTCGAGAAGGCGCTCGGCTTCAAGCGCGACTGGCTCATCTCGCACCGGCCCTGGGTCTGGCCGTGGCCCATCGACCGCTCCATCCTGCCCGAGGGATCGCCCGACGTCTGGGTCCCGCACACCTGGCACAAGCAGGCCGAGACCGCCCGGATGCTCGCCGCCGCCGGGCTCGAGACCGAGCACGCCTCGAGCTTCGAGTTCCCGCCTCCGCAGAGCGCCTCGGCGAAGCGGCTCGACAGCTGGGGCGACGCCGGCCGTCGCGTCGCCGACCTGGTCGAGGCGACGTGTCGCGCCATCCCGCTGGTCAACCGGCTCGGCTGCCACCTGCTGATGGTGGCGCGCCGGACCGAGGGCGGCAGCGCCGCACCTCCGCCTGGCATCTGGCCGGGACCGTTCTCGTGAGCTCGCTGCTGTGGCGGTTGCGCTACCTGCATGCCGCGAAGGCCGCCGGGGCGTTGCGCCGCCAGGCCCTGCTGGCAACCCACCGGCACGCCGACCTACGGATCGACACCCCTTGCCGGCTCGGGCCGGGCTTCGCGCTCTGGATCCCCGAGCCCGCGACCTTCCACACCGGGCAGGCCTGCGACTTCCGACGGGACTTCGTCTGCGAGATCGGGCCGGGCGGGGTGGTGCGGATCGGCGCAGGCACCGTCTTCACGTCCTCGGCTCTCGTGCAGATCTCCACCTCGCTCGTGATCGGCGAGCGCGCGGTGTTCGGTCAGGCGGTGATGATCGCCGACGAGAACCACAAGTTCCGCGACCACACGCAGCACCTGCTCGACCAGGGTTACGAGTTTCGCCCCCTCACCATCGGCGACGGCGCCGTCGTCATGTCGAAGTGCACCATCCTGGCCTCGCTGGGTGAGGGCGCGGTGGTCGGCGCAGGCAGCGTTGTCACGAAGGACGTCCCGGCGCACTGCCTCGCCGTCGGCTCGCCCGCGAAGGTGGTCGAGTACTTCGGCCCGCCCGAGCTGCGGCCGGCCGGGATCGACTAGTGGCGGCGGGCGTGGACCCAGATGTTCGCCACGGCCAGCGGTCGGGTGGGACGCCAGCGCGCCAACGCGCGGTAGACCCCGCGGGCCCGCTGCGACGGGACGAAGTCGGTGTAGACCCACTTCCCGAGCTCGACCTTCGCCTCGGCGAAGCCCGCCCGGGTGACCGACGTGCGCAGCCCGCGCACGGTCTGCTCGTTGACGTGCATGAGGTGCTCGTACTCGACCCGAGGGTCACTGGGCCAGCTCCTGGACGCGCCCGGCCAGATCCGCCGCAAAGCCCGGTACGTGACGTCGTAGATCGTGCTGGTCGGGAACGTGTGCCCGACCAGCAGGCCGCCGGGCTTGAGCACGCGGTGCACCTCGGCGAGCGCAGCGCAGAGCTCGGTCGGGCTCAGGTGCTCGATGACGTCGAGCATCGTGACCATGTCGGCGCAGCGGTCGGGCAGCGGCAGCGCCCGGGCGTCGGCCTGCAGCACGTGCGCGCGGTCACCGACGCCGCGCGTCGTCACCGTCGTCGCTGCCAGCAGCGCACCCGCCGGGGCGTACTCGACACCGACGGCGCGGCTCGCGCCGAGCTCGGCCGCCACGGCCAGCATCTCGCCCCGGCCTGTGCCGACGTCGACCAGCACCATGCCAGGCTCGAAGCCCGCCCGCTGCAGGGTCACCGAGTAGATCGGCGCGCCCTGCTGACCGCCGGACGCGGTCCACTCCTCATGACCGCCGCAGACCGCGGTGTAGTACGTCTCGTCGTACAGGTCGGGAGAGACGACCGGGTCAGTCACGCAACGATCCTGCCGTACGGCGGGCAGCGGTGACCAACCCGTCGGACCTCGCGGTCGTCATCCCGACCCGCAACCGGTGGGAGATCCTCCGGCGGACGCTCGCAGCGCTGTCGTCCCAGAGCGTGCAGGGCTTCGCGATCGTCGTGGTCGTCGACGGCGAGGACCAGCACCCGCCGCCGCTCCCCGGGGTGACGCTGGTCCAGGTCCCGCGAGGAGGTCCTGGCGCGGCGCGGAACGCCGGTGTCGCGGCGACGTCGGCGCCGCTGGTCCTGCTGCTCGGCGACGATATGATCCCCCGGCCGGACCTCGTCGCGCGGCACCTCGCCCTTCACGCCGCTCGGCCCGAGAAGGAGGTCGCGGTCCTCGGGCGGGTGGAGTGGCACCCGGAGGTGCCGCAGTCGCCGCTGCGCTCATGGGTCGACGCCACGGGCATGCAGTTCGACTTCGCCTCGCTGGACGGCGACGTCGCGGGTTGGGGGCGCTTCTACTCCTGCAACGTGTCACTGAAGCGCGAGCTCTACGACGAGGTGGGCGGGTTCGACCCCGACTTCACCTACTACTACGAGGATCTCGACGCGGGTTGGCGGCTGGGCCAGCGCGGCATGGTGCTGCTCCACGAGCCGGAGGCCGTCGCCGACCACCTGCACTGCTACTCCGAGGAGTCCTACGCAGCCCGGCTACGAGGCATCGCCACAGGCGAGCGGCTGATGGCGGCGAAGCACGACTGGTTCCGGCCCTGGTTCCGGGACCGCTTCGCCGGCGTCCAGGACGTGGAAGCACCGGACCCGCTGTGGCGTACGAGCTTGCCCTGGCGGCTGCCCGGCAGCTGGGCGCGGCGACAGGCGACCCGTGCCTGGCTGTCGCGCTTCGCGCCGGACTACCTCGATGCGTTTGAGGGTCAGGAGGAGCTCGAAGAGCTCAAGGAGTACCTTGGCAACGACTACGACGAGCAGCGACTGCAGGCTCACCAGCACCTCGTCGACGCGGAGGAGCACGCGGCTCCGGACGACGCGACCTTCTACCGGACCAGCGAGGCGTACCTCTATGACCTGACCGTGTTCGCGATGTCGGGCACCAAGCGGCCCTACCGACGGATGGTGCGCCGGCTCGCGCCTGTCGGCGCCCGGCTGCTCGACTATGGGTGCGGTATCGGC
>JBHEMB010000009.1:0-3810 GCA_046262855.1 Mycobacteriales bacterium
AGCGCGAACAGCGACGAGAGGTCGTACTCCTTCTCGTCCATGGCCTCGATGAGCGGTGTCGCCATCGCGTCGCCCACCACCATCATCATGTTGGCCTTCTGCTCCTCGATCAGCTGCAGCGCCCCGTGCCCGGAGTACTTGCGGATCAGGCACACCTTCGAGCCGCTGAAGAAGTTGATGAACGAGCTCAGCTCCGCGGCGCCGTGCATCAGCGGTGCAGCCGGGAAGTTCACCAGCGGGTTGTTGGCCAAGGCGTTCTCGGCGACCTCCTCCGGCGTCTTGAACGGCTCACCGGCAGGCCGCCCGCCGCCCATGCCCGCGAAGAACATGTCCTCCTGTCGCCACATCACGCCCTTCGGCATGCCGGTGGTGCCGCCGGTGTAGATGATGAGGAGGTCGTCGGCCGACCGCTCCGGGAACCCGCTGCGGTCGGGAGCCTGCGCCGCCAGCACGTCGTCGTAGCGCAACGTCCCGTCGGGCAGCTCGATGCCGTCGGTCGGGCCCACCGCGATGAGCTGCCTGACGTGGTCGACCTTCGGCAGCACCTCGGCCACCCGGTTAGCGAACTCGGCGTCGAACACGACCCCCACGAGGTCCGCGTCGTCGTAGAGGTAGCGCAGCTCCTCGTGGACGTAGCGGAAGTTCACGTTGATGGGGACCGCGCGGATCTTGAACAGCGCGAGCATCGTCTCGAGGTACTCGGTGCCGTTCATCATGTGGCAGCCGACATGGTCGCCCAGTCCGATGCCGACCGACTGGAAGTGGTGCGCGAGTCGGTTCGCCCGCTCGTCGAGCTCGCGGTAGGTCAGCGTGCGCCCCTCGGCGTAGAGCGCCTCACGGTCCGGCACGGCGTCGACGACGCACTCGAACATGTCGGCCAGGTTGAACTGCACAGCGTCTCCTAGTGCTTGAAGCCGGAGGTGGCGGTGGCCCCTCCGTCGACGGCCAGCTCGGCGCCGGTGATGTAGGACGCCGCGTCGCTCGCGAGGAACGCGACCGCCTCGGCGACCTCCTCGGCCTTGCCGGTCCTGCGCATCGCGACCTGCCTGCCGATGCCCTTCTCGCGGTCCGCGGCGTCGGGCACGAAGTGCTGCACCATCGGGGTGTCGATGCCGCCCGGGTGCACGCTGTGGACCCGGATCCCGTCGGCCGCCAGCCCGACGGCGGCCGCCTTGGTCATGCCGCGCACGGAGAACTTCGAGCCGGTGTAGGCGATGAGGAAGCGGTTGCCACCCAGACCCTCGACGCTCGAGAGGTTGACGATCGACCCGCCGCCCGCGCGCTTCAGCGCCGGGTGCGCCTCGCGCATCCCGAGGAAGCAGCCGCGGGCGTTGACGCCGTTGACCCGGTCGTAGATCTCGTCGGTCGTGCTCTCCAGTCCCTCGATGAGGAGGATGCCCGCGTTGTTGACGAGGATGTCGATCTTCCCGAAGGCCTTCTCGCCCTCGGCGATGGCGTCCCGCCAGGACTGCGCGTCGGTGACGTCGAGGGTCAGGCCGATCGCCTTGTCCCCCAGCGCCGCTGCCCCTTGCTCGTTCAACGAGCGCGCCACCTCCTTCACCTCGGGAAGGAGGTCCCCGAGGACGACGGAAGCGCCGCGCTCGACCATCAGCCGGGCCGTGGCCTCCCCCATCCCACGGGCGGCGCCGCTGATGAGTGCGACGTGACCCTCGAGCCGGGTCCGGTCCGTCATGACGATGGCTTCTCACTGCCGACGACCCACATGGCGAAGAACTGCGAGCCACCGCCGTACGCGTGACCGAGGGCGACCCTCGCATCCGGCACCTGGTGCTCGCCCGCCATGCCGCGCACCTGGTTCGCTGCCTCGAGGAACCGGATCATGCCGGAGGCACCGATCGGGTTCGTCGAGAGCACCCCGCCCGACATGTTCACCGGCAGGTCGCCGGTCAGCGCCGTGGTGCCGTCGTGGACCATCTTCCAGCCGGTGCCCTCCTCGGCGAACCCGAGGTTCTCCATCCACATCGGCTCGAACCAGCTGAACGGCACGTAGATCTCGGCGCAGTCGATCTGGTTGAAGGGGTCGGTGATCCCGGCTTCCTTGTAGACGGCCTTCGCGCAGTCGCGCCCGGCGTGCGGGTTGATGCGGTCACGCCCGGCCCCCATGGTCGGCTCCGAGCGGACCGCGGTGCCGTGGATCCAGGCGACCGGCTTGCTCTGCTTGGCGGCAGCCGCCTCGGAGCCGATGACCATCGCCGCCGCGCCGTCGGAGGACGGGCACGTCTCGGCGTACCGGATCGGGTCCCACAGAAGCGGGGACTCGGCGATCTTCTCGTACGTGATCTCCGCGTCGTGGACGTGTGCGAACGGGTTCTTCAGCGCGTTGAGCCGGTCCTTGAGGACGACCTTGTAGCCGGTGTCGACAGGGGCTCCCGACTTCTGCATGTAGCCGCGGACGATCGGCGCGAAGTAGCCACCGGCTCCCGCGACGAGCGGCTGCGAGAAGGGGATGCGGATCGACAGCGCCCACATGGCGTTGCTCTCCGACTGCTTCTCGAAGGACACCGTCAGGACGCGCTCGTGGATGCCGGCCTGCACGAGGTGGGTGGCGACCACCGACGTCGAGCCGCCGACCGACCCGGCGGTGTGCACGCGGAACATCGGCTTGCCGACCGCGCCGAGCGCCTCCGCCAGGTACAGCTCCGGCATCATGACGCCCTCGAACATGTCGGGCGCCTTGCCCAGCACGACCGCGTCGATGTCCTTCCACTCGAGCTCCGCGTCGGCGAGCGCGCGGTCCGCCGCCTCGCGCACCAGGCCCGCGATGCTCACGTCCTTGCGGGCGGAGACGTGCTTCGTCTGCCCCGCGCCGAGCACGGCTGCCAGGTTCCCGCTCACTTCGAGCCCTCCAGTACGGCGACGAGGTTCTGCTGCAGGCACGGGCCCGCGGTCGCGTGCGCGACGGCGTTCTTGCCCTCACCTGCCTGGATCCGCTGGAACGCCTCACCGAAGCGCTGCAGCCCGGCGACCATCACCGCGTTCGCAGCGAGAGCGCCGCCGGAGGGGTTGATGGTCGTGCGCGACTCGTCGAGGCCGAGCGCCTCGATGAGGATGAGCTCCTGGCTGCTGAACGGCGCGTGCAGCTCGGCAAGATCCAGCTCCTTCGGGATGCCGACCTTCTCGGCAGCCAGCCGCGCCTACGGGCTGACGGTGAGGTCGCGCGACCCCGGCGCCTGCAGGTCGATGCGGTGGTCGATCCCCCTGATCCAGACCGGGTTGTCGGTCAGCTCCCGCGCCCGGTCCCCAGCCGCCAGGATCACACAGGCAGCGCCATCGGTGACGGGTGGGACGTCGTGCAGGCGGAAGGGGTCGGCGTACAGCGGCTCGTCGAGCAGGGCGGCCTCGTCGACGTCGCCCTTCAGCTGCGCGAACGGGTTCGACTGCGCGTGCTTGCGGCTGCGCGCCACCACCCGGGCCAGGTCCTTCTCGCTCGCCTTGCCGGTGTCGAGCAGTGCCCGGGCCTGCAGGGCAGCGAGGCTGACCGCGTCCGGCCAGAGCGGACCCAGCAGGTACGGCTCCAGCTGCAGCGCGAGCACCCGGCCGACGTCACCGGGTGAGCTCTTGCCGAAGGAGTAGACGAGCGCCGTGTCGATGTCACCGTGCTGCAACCGGACCCACGCCTCGTAGAGGGCGAAGGCGCCGTCCATCTCCACGTGCGACTCGGCGATCGGTGGCCACGGACCGACCGCGTCCAGCGCCGACACGAAGGCGAACGCCTGCCCTGCCAGGTAGTCCGTCGACCCCGACACCGTGAAGCCCATGTCCTGCGTCTTCAGTCCGGTAGGTGCGAGG
>JBHEMB010000010.1:0-8063 GCA_046262855.1 Mycobacteriales bacterium
GTCCTACCCGAGGCGCGTCGATGCCGAGCGTCTCGGCGTACGCGCTGCCGAGGACCGCCTGGGCGACGAGCTGCTCCGGGGTGCTGTCGGACGTGGCGCCGGCATCGAGCAGCACGACCGGGCCGTGCGCCGTCGGGACCACCACAGCGACGGCTGGCCGGGTGGTGAGCCGGCCGAGGGTGAGCACCGCACCGGCCAGCACGGCACCGGTCGATCCGACCGAGACGGCCGCCTCGGCCTCGGCGTCCCGGACCAGCCGATGGATGGTGCGGACCGTCGCGTCACGCTTGGCGCGAACACCGCGGGCGGGGTCCTCGTCCATGGCAACCGACTCGGTCGCGGCGACGACGGGCAGGCTGGCGCCGCGCGCGTCCAGCAGCGCGGCAGCGACGTCGGGCGGTCCGACGAGGATGACCTTGACGGAGGGGTCCCGGTCGACGGCGAGCAGCGCACCGTCGATCACCGCCTCGGGCGCGTGGTCACCACCGAGGAGGTCGAGGGCGACGCGCACGCGAGGATCAGACCTCGAGGACGGTGCGCTTGTCGTAGCGGCCGCACTCGGGGCAGACGGTGTGCGGCAGCGTGGTGTGGCCGCGGTCGCACTTCGTCAGCGTCGGGAGGCCCGACTTCCACTGCGCACGGCGCGAGCGGGTGTTGCTGCGCGACATCTTGCGCTTGGGGACGGCCATCTACTTCTCCTGGTCTTCCTGGAGAAGCCCCGCGAGGGCTCCCCAGCGTGCATCGGTCACGTCATGGCTGTGGTCGTCCGGCAGGTCGTCCAGCCGCTCCCCGCACGTGGCGCAGAGCCCCTGGCAGTCCTCCTGGCACAGCGGGTTGAGCGGCAGCGCGAGCACCACCGCGTCGCGCAGCGTGGGGGCGAGATCGAGGAAGTCGCCTTCGAGCCGTGCGACCTCGTCCTCCTCGTCGTGCTCGGTGGCGGCCTCCGGGTAGACGAACAGCTCCTGGACCTTGACGCGGAGCGTGTCGCTCACGTCGGCCAAGCACCTGCCGCACTCCCCGGACACCGGCGCCGTGACGAGGCCGCTGACCAGCACGCCGTCCATGACGCTCTCGAGCCTGAGGTCCAGGTCGAGCTCGGCACCGACGGGCACACCGATCAGATCGACGAGCTCGAAGCCCTCCGGCGCGGGAACAGAGAGCCGCACCTCCCGCATCGATCCCGGCCGCCGCCCCAGCTCGCGCGTGTCGAGCACGAGGGGGTTGCGGGGGTCGAGGCGGTGCTGCTGCTTCCTGTTCTCAGGCATGAGGTTCTCCGGGCTCGGGACGAGTCCATGGACCAGCCTAGCGGAACCCGCCCCCGCCAGTTGCCTGCGTCCGCTCGGGTGGACGTCGCGCACGCTCAGGTGGGGCGGACGCAAGCCTGGGTCAGCGCGGGAGCGGTTCCTCGAGGAAGGAGTCGGTGTCCTGCTCCTGCTCGCCGAGGCGCTCGAGCTCGTGCCGGCCGGACAGCTTCTGGCGGCCGCGCTCGACGGCGGACAGCGTCTTGGTGAGCACGATCTCGAAGTTCGCGAGCTTCGCGTCGACGTAGTCCTCGACCTCGACCCGCATCGCCTCCGCCGACTGCCGGGCCTCGTCGAGGACCCGTTCAGCCTCCGCCGTGGCCTCCTGGTGCACGTCGGTCGCCTCGATCAGCCGGCGCCGCTCCGCGCGGGCCGCCGCGACGATCTTCTCGGCCTCGCGGCGGCCTTCCTCGACGACGAGCTCCTTGTCGCCGAGCACCTCCCGCGCCTGGCTGATCGTCTCGGGCAGCAGCGCTTCGAGGTCGCCGAGCAGCGCCAGCAGGTCGGCGCGGTTGACCACGCAGGACGCCGACATCGGCATCGCACGGGCGGCTTCGACCAGCTGGGTGATCTCAGCGAGCTTGCTGTGGACCTCGTCCACGGAGGGACCTCTTCGCTCTGGGGTTCGTTGCGGGGCCGTGCTGGGTCTAGCTCTGCTCCTTCACGCGCTCGAGCAGTCGCTGGTGGACGACGTCGGGCACCAGGTTCGACACGTCTCCACCGTACGTCGCCACCTCCTTCACGAGGCTCGACGACAGGAACGAGTACAGCGGGTTGGTCGTCATGAACATCGTTTCGACGCCCTGCAGGCCGTGGTTCATCTGCGCCATCTGCAGCTCGTAGTCGAAGTCGCTGATGGCCCGCAGGCCCTTGACGATCACCTGCACGTCGTTGGCCTTGCAGAAGTCGACGATCAGCCCGTCGAAGCTCGTGACCGAGACGTTCTCCCACTGCTTCGTGGCGGCGCGCAGCATGTCGGTGCGCTCGTCGAAGCCGAACATCCGGCTCTTGCTGGCATTCAGGCCGACGGCGACGAGGACCTCGTCGTACAGCGCTGCGGACCGCCCGATGATGTCGAGGTGCCCGAGGGTCACCGGGTCGAAGGACCCGGGGCAGACGGCCCGTCTCATGATCGGCGAAAGTACCAGAGCGTCGCTTCGCCGTAGCGCCGGGACCGCTCCTCCACGAGGCCCTCCGGAGGCGCCGGCGCCGGCCCTCGGGTCGCTCGCTCCAGGACGAGGATCCCCTCCTCCTCCAGCCAGGGAAGCACTGCCTCGAGGTCGAGCTCCGTGGCGTACGGCGGGTCTGCCAGCACCAGTCGGCACGGCGAGACCGGCCGCTGCAGGAAGCGGCTCACGTCGGCGTCGACCACGGTGGCGTCGAGGCCGAGGTCGTCGACGTTTAGTCGCAGCACGGCCAGCGCGATCGGGTCGTCCTCGACGAAGGTGGCAGCGCCGGCCCCCCGGCTCAGCGCCTCGAGGCCGAGGGCCCCGCTCCCGGCGTACAGGTCGAGGACCGAGGCGCCGTCGAGGTCCGTGAGGCTCTGCAGGCTGGAGAACAGCCCCTCGCGGGCCCGGTCGCTGGTCGGCCGGGTGCCCGTGCCGGGCGGTACGTGCAGGCGCCTCCCGCGGTGGGAGCCGGCGATGATGCGGGTCACCCGGCCGAGTCTGTCAGCCCCGCTCGATGAAGGCCTTCTGCTCCTCGCGGTGGATCGCGTCGACGGCCTCCCGCAACCCCGGGTGCTCCTGGAGCTCGGGGTCGTCCGTCACGATCGCGACGGCCCGCGCCCTCGACTCCTCGATGATCTCGAGATCCGCCAGCTTGAGGAAGCGCAGGGAGGAGCGCTTGCCGGACTGGTCCGTTCCCAGGACGTCGCCCTCCTGGCGCACCTGCAGGTCGAGCTGGCTCAGCACGAAGCCGTCCGTGGTCTCGGCCACCGCTCGCAGCCGCTGGTACGCCGGGGTGTCGCGCAACGACTCGGTGACGAGGAAGCAGGTGCCGGGGTGCTCACCCCGCCCGATCCGGCCGCGGAGCTGGTGCAGCTGGCTGATGCCGAAACGATCGGCGTCCATCACGACCATCACCGTCGCGTTGGGAACGTCGACGCCGACCTCGATGACCGTCGTCGAGACGAGCACCTCGATGTCGCCCAACGCGAAGCGACCCATCACGTCGTCCTTCTCGTCGCTGCCCATCCGCCCGTGCAAGGCCTCGCTGCGCAGCCCTGGCAGGTAGTGCTCCCGCAGGCCCTTCACGACATCGAGGACGGCCAGTGGTGGGCGCTGCCCGTCCTCGACCTTGCCGAGGTCCTCGTCGCCGATGCGGGGGCACACGACGAACGCCTGCCGGCCCTCCCTGGCCTCCGCCTTGATGAGCTCCATGGCCCCGCGGAAGCCATCGGTCCGGTTGCGCACGAGCTCGGTGGTGATCGGCGAGCGGCCGCGCGGGAGCTCACGCAAGGTGGACACCTCGAGGTCTCCGAACACCGTCATGGCGACGGTACGTGGGATCGGAGTGGCGGTCATGACGAGCACATGAGGGTGCTTTCCCTTGGCGCGTAAGGCTTCTCGCTGCTCGACGCCGAACCTGTGCTGCTCGTCCACGACGACGAGCCCGAGGTCGCGGAACTCGACGCCCTCGCTCATGAGCGCGTGCGTGCCGACGACGATGCCGGCCTCACCGGAGGCAATCTCACCCAGGGCGCGCTTGCGGGCCGCGCCCTGGACCGCACCTGTCAGGAGCGTCACCCGAGTGGCCACGTCGGGACTACCCAGCTCGCCGGCGGTGGCGAGCGGACCCAGCAGCGCCCGGAGCGAACGGGCGTGCTGCTGGGCAAGGACCTCGGTGGGCGCGAGCAATGCGGCCTGGCCGCCGGAGTCGACGACGGTGAGCATCGCCCGCAGCGCCACCACCGTCTTGCCCGACCCGACCTCGCCCTGGAGCAGCCGGTGCATGGGGTGCGGCCGGGCCAGCTCGGTGCTGAGCACCTTCCCGACCTCGGTCTGGCCGTCGGTGAGGACCCAGGGGCACTGCGCATCGAAGAGGTCGAGCACCCCGCCGAGAGAGCCGCCGCGGGCGGTCCCGCCCTGCTGCTCGAGCTCCTTGCGGCGTCGGGCGAGGACGACCTGCAGGACGAACGCCTCGTCCCATCGCAACCGCTTGTGCGCGACGCGCACGTCCTCGAGGTCTTTCGGACGGTGCACCGCCTCGAGCGCCTCGCGCAGCGTCATGAGGTTGTGCTCGAAGCGCAGCGCATCGGGCAGCGGGTCCTGGCCCAGGTCCGCCTGCGGCAGCACGACGTCGATGCACTTGCCGATGGCGATCGTGTCGATCCCGGCGGAGGCCGGGTAGATGGGCAGGATCTTGCCCGCCCGCTCGAACGCCTCCTCGTCGCTGCCGTGGAAGACCGTCGGGTGGGCGAGCTGCCGCTGTCCCCGGAACTCCGTGATGGTGCCGGCGAACAGGTGCTCGCTGCCGACCTTGAGCCGCTCGGTGTTCCAGACGGCCGGGCGCCCGAAGAAGGCGAGCTCGAGGGTGCCCGTGCCGTCTGTCACGACGACCTTGCCGAGCATCTTGCCGGTGCGCGCCTTGTGCGCGCTGCTCGACTTGACCCGAGCGAGGACGGTGACGTGGTCACCGACCTCCAGCTCAGCCAGTGGCGTCAGCGCGCCGTGCTGGAAGTACCGGAAGGGGTAGTGGTGCAACAGGTCGCCGACCGTGCGCAGCGAGAGGTGCTCCTCGAGGGTCTTCGCCGTCTTGTCGCCGAGCACCTTGACCAGCCGGGTGTCCAGCTTCACTGGGCGCTCATTCGACGCCCAGCAGCAGCGGGTAGTGCGGCTGGTCCCCCTGGAGCACCACGACCTCCAGACTGGGGTGGGCCTCCGACAACCAGTCGCGCAGCCGCTCCCCCACGCCGGGATCCGCGCACGAGCCGACGACGACCGTCGCCAGCTCGCCACCTGGCTCGAGCAGCCGCTGCAGCAGGTCCCTCGCGACGGCGTCGACGTGCTGCCCGACTCGAACCACCGCCCCGTCGAGCAACCCGAGGACATCACCGGCGGCGCACGGGCCGGCGTCGGTCTGGGCCGCCCGGACAGCCGTGGTGAGCTCTGCCCAGCGGGTGGCCCCGGCCGCGGCGGCCATCGCGGCGACGTCGTCGTCGAAGGGCCGGTCCGGGTCAGCCACGCTCGCGGCGGAAAGTCCCTGCACCACGGAGCGAGTGGGCACGACGGCCACGGACCGTCCCTCGAGGCGGCCCTGCTCCGCCGCTGCCTGGGCGACCGCGCGGACGTTGCGGTCGTCCGGGAGGACCACGACCTCGCGCGCTCCCCCGAAGGCGTCGAGGAGCTCCGCCGTGGAGGGGTTCGCGGTCGGCCCGCCCTCGACGACGACCGCTCCGAGCGCCTCGAACGCCTTGGCGAGCCCCACCCCTGAGGCGACCGCGATGACAGCCCTGGCCGCGTCCGTGCGCCGGCTCGTGATCTGATCGGCGAAGCGCGTCACCGTCACCTGGAACGGGCGACCCGCGTCCATGCCGGCTTCCACGGCGGCTCCGACGTCGTTGACGTGGACGTGCACGTTGAACAGGCCGTCGCCCCCGACCACGACGAGCGAGTCGCCGAGCCCGCCCAGCGCGGTCTTCAGCTGCTCGACCGAGGCGTCCGAGGCCTCGCGCAGCAGGTACTGGACCTCGTAGCCGAACTCCTCGCTCCCCGACTCCCGGGCGACGACCAGGCCGTGCGCGGTGACCGGCATCGCAGCCGGCTCGGAGCGCACCAGCTCCCCGGTGACGACCCGCTCCAGCGCCTCGAGCAGCACGCACCAGCCCCGCCCGCCGGCATCGACGACCCCTGCGGCGCGCAAGGCGGGCAGCAAATCCGGCGTCCGGGCCAGCGCCTCGGCGGCGGCCACCCTGGCTGAGCGCACCACGGCGGCCAGGTCCGCCCCCCGGGCCGCAGCGGCGGCCTCCCGCGCGACCGTCAGCAAGGTGCCCTCGACAGGGCTCGCGACGGCGGCGTAGGCGCTCTCCGCGCTCCGACTCAGCGCCGCGCACAGCTCTTCCGGGCCCGCGGGGGCGGTCATCGCCTCGACCAGGCCACGCAGCAGCTGGCTGAGGATGACGCCGGAGTTGCCGCGGGCGCCCATCAGCGACCCGTGCACGAGAGCGCGGACGGTCGAGACGAGGTCCGCGGGCGCCTGCCGGACGGCCTCGGCGGTCGCCGCCATGGTCAGCTGGAGGTTCGTGCCCGTGTCGCCGTCCGGCACCGGGTAGACGTTGAGGTCGTCGATCTCCTGGCGCGCCGCGGTGAGCGCCTCGAGGCCCGCGGTGCACCACTGCCGCAGCGCGGCGGCATCGAGCACCTGCAGCAAGGGGCCTCCACGGTCACGGGCGAGCTTTGAGGCGAGGTTATCCCGGCTGCTATCGTGTTCGGGTTGCCCAGCGGTGCTGGGTGTGGACGCTCGGCTTTCTCGACAACGATCTTCTCAGGAGTTTCACCGTGGCTGCGACCTGCGACGTCTGTGGCAAGGGACCCGGCTTCGGCATGTCCGTCAGTCACTCCCACCGGCGCACCCGTCGCAAGTGGCTGCCCAACATCCAGACGGTCCGGGTGGCCGCCGGTGGCGGCAACACCAAGAAGGTCAACGCCTGCACGTCGTGCATCAAGGCGCAGAAGGTCGTGCCCGGCGCCTGACGCCGCGGTCAGCTCGGGCTGACCAGCAGGCTTTGCCCTGCGTGACGCAGGTCACGGCTGCCTCTGTTGCACGGCGCCTGCTTTGTGTACCTTCCGCCTCGGTCGAACGTGCACGCCCGCGTGGACGTACCGCGGGCCCCCGTTTCGGCAAGGTCTCGAAACCGGCTCGCGCGACCCGGCGTTCGCAACACGTGCAGCGCCGCCCTTGCAAGAGAGAGATCAGGCACATGGCACAGGGCGCAGTGAAGTGGTTCAACGCGGAGAAGGGCTTCGGCTTCATCGCTGTTGACGGGGGTGGCGCGGACGTCTTCGTCCACTACTCTGCAATCCAGTCGGACGGCTACCGCTCCCTCGACGAGGGTCAGCGCGTCGAGTTCGAGATCACCCAGGGCCAGAAGGGCCCCCAGGCGGACCAGGTGCGTGCCATCTAGCTCCCGCTCGTCCGGACGGCCCGGCTCCCCTCGGGGGGCCGGGCCGTCTGCGTGTCCAGGCCCCGACCGCAGCGCGCGCCTGTCCACCTGAGCGGACGCAACCGGGAACGGTGGCGACGTGGCAGGCTCGCGGCATGTCGTACTACTGGTGCACCGACCACCACGAGGTCGAGAAGGACGCCGGCTGCAGGGCAGAGGTGCGGCTGGGGCCGTTCCCGACCCGGGAAGCCGCGGAGCGGGCCCTCGAGACCGTGCAGGAGCGCAACGAGAAGGCCGACGCCGAGGACCGCGCGTGGGAGGAGGGCGAGGACTAGGACGGCCGGACGGGACCGGGCCCGGCGCCCAGCGGGTAGCCACGGCGGATCGCCTCGGTCACGAACGCCTTCGCGTCACGCGCGGCAGTGGGGACGTCGGCGCCCAGCGCCAGATAGGCCGCCAGCGCCGACGCCAGCACGCAGCCGGTGCCGTGGGTGTGGGCGGTGTGGACACGGAGACCCTCGAGCAGCACGGCCTCCTGACCGTCGTACAGCAGATCGGTGGGCCCCCCCTCCAGGTGCCCCCCGGTGACGAGCACCCACGCCGGACCCAGCGCGTGCACCGCCTTGGCAGCGTCACGCAACCCGGCCTCGTCGTCGACG
>JBHEMB010000011.1:0-5014 GCA_046262855.1 Mycobacteriales bacterium
CTCCCGACCCGACGGCAGAAGCTGGTCACGGCGTTCGGAGCCGGCCTGGTCGCCACCGTGGTGCTGGGTGGCGTTCTCGACGTCATGCGTCGGCGCGCCTCCTAACGCCGGACATGGGTCTGCTGCTCGTCGCCGGCGCGGCAGCGCTCGCGGGCCTTGGCTTCCTGACCCGACCGCGCACCGCCCTGGCGGTGCTCGTCGGCACCGTTGTCCTGGTTCCGGGCAGTCTCGTGCCGCCGGGCGTGCCCGGAGTCCTGACGGTGCACCGGCTCGTCATGCTGGCCGCGGCTGCGGGCGTCGTCTGGCGCTGCGTGCGGAGCGAGCTGCCGTGGTCGGTGCTGCGGCCGCCGCCACTCGTGCTCCGCTTCCTTCTCGTGGCCGGGGCGCTCGGAGTCCTCGGGGTCGGACTCCTGCAGTCGCAGACCGACCCCAGCGTCGCCGCCCGCAACTGGCAGGCACTCGCCGTGCAGGTGCCCTTCCTGATGGTGTGGGTGGTCTTGATCCGCGCCTGCGACGACCTGGTCGCCGCGGCCACCAGTCTCGTCATCGCGACCGTGCTGTCAGGGGCGATCGCCCTGACCGAGGCGGTCACCGGCACGTCGTACGCCCGGCTGTGGTTCCACGCGGTACCCGCGCTGCTGGCGAGTGACCAGGCCCAGGTGCTGGCCACCCGCGGTGGGCACGTGAGAGTTCGTGCCGCGGCGGACTTCACGCTCGCGTTCGCCTGGGTGACGGCCGCTGTCGTCCCGCTCCTGCTGGTCCTGGCCGTGCTGCGCCGCCGGGCACGCGCCGGCCTGCTCCTCATCGGGCTGCCCCTTCTGGTGACCGCAGTGGTGCTCACCTACAGCCGCACCGTCGTGCTGCCGCTGCTGGTGGTCATCGTGCTGCTCGGTGTTCTGCTGCGGGACAAGGGGATCCGGGCCGCGGGAGGGGCGAGCCTCGTGGCGGCCGTGGTCGCGCTGGTCATCAGCCCGGGGCTGGCCGGTCAGTTCACCGCTGCCATCGACACCGGCTCGATCGACGTCCGGATCGAGCGCCTCCCCGTCATCGGAGCGCTGGCAGCGGGCCATCCGTGGACGGGATTGGGCTTCGGCGGGCTGGCCAGCCAAGGGATCCTGGCCACGGACTCGTCGTACCTGCTCAGCTATGCAGAGGTGGGCGTCCTCGGGCTCGCCGCCTTTGTCGCGGTCCTCGTGGCCGCCGTGGGTGAGTCGCTGCTCGCCACCCTGTCTCCCGCGCCGACGGAGCGACTCGTCGCCCTCGCCGCTGCACTTGGGCTGGTGACCCTGGCTGCCGGGACGTTCACCTTCGACACCTTCAACGCACCGGCCGCGGCGGAGACGTTCTGGCTGCTGGCGGCCTTCGGCCTGGTTGCCCAGCGCGGTCTGCCCGGCGGCCGGCGGCTGCTGCCCGTCCGGCTGCGGCTGCCGGCCGTGCTGGCCGCGTTCCTGGTGGGGTTGGCCCTGCGGATGGCCGCGCCCACGCATGTCGCCCAGACCTGGCAGTTCGAGTCACTGCTGCCCTACCCCGCAACGGTCGCCGCCGCGACGTACACCGGAACCGAGCTGCGCACGACCTTCTGCACCCTGGTCCACGCCGCGCTGGCCCCCGCACCGGTGACGTGCCAGGCCACCGGTGACGCCCCGGGCCAAGGCATCCTCCGGCTGCAGGCCGACTCGACCGCTGCCCTGCAGGCGGAGCAGCTGCGGGTGCTCGACGTGGCGGCCCGCGTCCACCAGCTGTCCCGACTGCAGCTCATGACGCGCGGCCCCTCGGTCACGGGCAAGCCCACCGGCCTGAGCACCGCACCGGGCTGGCTCCCCGTTCTGGTGGGGGTGCTGCTGGTGCCCGTTCCCGGCCGGCGCGTGCCCGCATGACAGCGCTGTCCGTCGTCGTGCCGTGTCGTGACCGCGCCGCGCTGCTCAGAGGTTGCCTGGTGTCCCTGCGCAGCGCCGTCCGCGAGGAGGACGAGGTGATCGTCGTGGACGCGGGCTCGCTCACCGAAGAGGTCCGCGGGGTCGCGGAGGAAGCGGGGGTCCACTACCTACGGGCGGAGTCGCACAGTGCCTCGGCTGCCCGCAACGCCGGCTGGCGGGCCGCTCGACACGACCGGATCGGCTTCGTCGACGACGACTGCCGGCCGCTGCCCGGCTGGGGCGCGGCCATGGCCGAGGCGCTCGACGAGCTCGACGCCGTCTGCGGGCAGGTGCGGCCCGATGGCGACGGCCACCTGTCCGTGCTCCTGGACGCGGAGCCCAGCGACTACGCCGCGGACACACCGGTCGCCGCCCTCGGCCATGGCGCCAACCTGGCTGTCCGACGGGCAGCCCTCGTGGCGGTCGGCGGGTGGGAGGAGCTGCTCGGCCCCGGCACCGACTGGCCGGGCGCGGAGGACAAGGAGCTGCTGGTCCGGCTGCTGCGGCACGGTGCCCGTGCGGGCTACCGGCCGGAGGCTGTCGTCGAGCACCTGCAGTGGCGCAGCCGGCGGCAGGCGCTGCGCGCGGAGCTCGGCTATGCCCGCGGGGCAGGGGCTCTCGTCGCCCGGGGACTGCCCGCCGGAGGAGTGCGCGACGAGCTGCGCACAGCGGTCCGGGACCTGCGCGCCGGATACCAGTACGGCGCGGTCGCGGGTCTCGTGCGCGCGGGTGGTGTCGCGTGGGGCCGAGCCAGCTGGCGGCGTCGGTGATCGTCGTGGACGGCCGGGTGCTCGGCGGTGCCGCCACCGGCATCCAGCGGGTGGCACGCGGCCTGCTCGACGCGACCCCCTCGCTGGATCGCCTGGTGTTCGCCCCGCGCGGCACGGACGACCCTCGGGTGGATCGGGTGCTGCCGGTGGCGCAGCCGCGGGTCTGGGAGCAGGTCGTGCTGCCGCTCGCCGCCGGACGGCGGACGGTGCTGTCGCTCGCGAACACCGCACCGCTGCTCGCGCGGCACAGCGCCGTGTTCGTGCACGACCTGGCGCCGTTGCGCGAGCCGGCGTGGTTCGTGCCGCGGATGCGCCTGTACGCGCGGGCCGTCGCGTCCACCGCCCGGCGTGCGGAGGTCGTGCTCGTCCCGTCCGCAGCCGTCGCCCACGAGCTCGAGGAGGTGCTGGGCGTGCGGCACAGCGTCGTCGTCCGCCCGGCTGTGACCGGCACCCCCGCCTCGGCGGAGCAGGTGGCCGCCATGCGCCGCCGACGAGGGCTGCGTCACCCCTACGCAGTCCTCCTCGGGTGGGGAGACCCGCGCAAGGACCTGGCGACCGCGCTGGCCGCGCACCGCAAGGTGCGCCAGGTCCTGGCTCACGACTTGGTGCTCGTCGGGGCCGCCCACCCCAACCTGGCTCCGGTACCGGTGCCCACCGACGCCAGCGTGCGCGTCCTGGGCCGGCTCGACGACGACGAGCTGGCAGCGGTGCTCAGCGGAGCCGACGTGCTGCTGCACCCGTCGGTCTACGAGGGCTTCGGGTTGCCCCCTCTCGAGGCCTGGGCCTGCGGCACACCGGCACTGGTCGCCGACGTCCCAGCTGTCCGCGAGGCCACCTCCGGTCTCGCGCCGGTGCTGCCGCCACGCGACGTCGAAGCGTGGTCCGTGGCCCTGGAGGCCGCACTGCGCGACCGGCTGGCCGTCCCGGAGCCGCCCTCGTGGAGCTGGGCACAGGCAGGGGCGGTGCTCGTCGCGGCAATAGGGTGATCGGGTGCTCGTCGACCCGCCCCCCGTCATCGTGCTGTGCGGCGGCCGCGGCACCCGGGCCTGGCCGCTCACCGAGGACCTCCCCAAGCCGTTGCTGCCCGTCGGCGACCGGCCGGTGCTGGCCCACCTGCTCGACGTCTACCTGCGGCAGGGCGTGCGACGCATCGTGCTGGCCACCGGGTTCCGCGCGGACCTCGTGGAGAAGTGGGCCGCAGACTTCGAGCTGCCGGCCGACGCGTCCATCACGTGCATCGAGACCGCAGCGGACGCCGGTACGGCGGAGCGGCTGCGGGCCTGCCGGACCGAGGTCGACGGGACCGTGTTCGCGACCTACGGCGACGGGCTCGGGAACGTCGACCTGCAGGCGCTGCTCGACCGGCACCGCACCGCGGCGCTCACGGCGACCGTCACGACGGTCCCGCTGCCCTCGCAGTACGGCACGGTCGACCTGGACGAGGCCGACCTCGTGACCGGTTTCCGGGAGAAGCCGGTGCTGCCCGACCACTGGATCAACGCCGGGTTCTTCGTGTTCACCGACGCGGCGCTGGACGCGGACGCCGGCCCCGACCTGGAGTCCGACGTGCTGCCGGCGCTGGCCGCTCAGGGACAGCTCGCGGCGCACCGGCATGGTGGCTTCTGGCGGTCGGTCGACACGCAGAAGGACCTCGTGGAGCTCGAGCGGCTGGCCGGGCAGGGAGACCCTCCGTGGCTGACCTGACCGGCGTCCCGGTGCTCGTCACCGGCGCCACCGGCTTCATCGGGTCGCACGTGGTCGACGCGCTGCTCGCACACGACGCCGACGTGCACGCGCTCACCAGCACCGTCTCGTCGGTCTACCCGCAGCGGCTGCTCGGCGTCCGCGACCGCGTGACGCTGCACGAGGGCAGCCTGTCCGACCGGTCCGCGATGGACGCGGTCGCTGCCGCGGCCCGGCCCCGCCTGGTCTTCCACCTCGGCGCCTACACGCACGTGGGCAAGTCCTGGCAGCGCGTCGACGAGTGCGTGCAGGTCAACGTGCAGGGCACCGTCAACCTGCTGCAGGCCCTGGCGCCGTACGGCTACGACAAGCTGGTCTACACCGGCACGAGCGAGATCTACGGCGACGTGCCCGTGCCGTTCACCGAGGACGGTCCGGTCAACCCGATCTCGCCCTACTCCGTGAGCAAGTACGCCGGGGAGCGCTACTGCCGGATGTTCCACCAGGGCAAGGGCTGGCCGGTCGTGATGGTCCGGCCCTTCAACGCCTACGGCCCGGCTCAGAGCCCCGACCGGATCATCCCGGAGATCATCGTCCGCGCGCTGCGGGGGCAGCCGCTGCTCATGACGCAGGGTCGGCAGACGA
>JBHEMB010000012.1:0-4140 GCA_046262855.1 Mycobacteriales bacterium
GTTCTTCGACGTCTCCGAGCTGGGCGGGGTCGTCACGAAGTCGATCATGCTGGCCCCCCGGTCCGGCCGGGCCACGCCGCGGATGGCGGAGACGCCCAGCGGGATGCTCAACAGCATCGGGCTGCAGGGCCCTGGCATCGACGCCTTCCTCGACAAGGAGCTGGCCTGGCTGGCCCAGCGGGGTGCCCGGGCCGTGGTGAGCATCGCCGGGGGCAGCGTCGACGACTACGCCAAGCTGGCCGCGAAGCTGCGTGGCCAGAAGGGCCTCGCGATGATCGAGGTCAACATCTCCTGCCCCAACGTCGAGGACAGGGGTCAGGTCTTCGCCTGCGATCCCATGGCGTCGGCGTCCGTCGTACAGGCTGTGAAGCGGTCGGCACCCGCCGGGGTGCCTGTGTTCGCCAAGCTCAGCCCGGACGTCACCGACATCACCGCCATCGCCAAGGCCTGCGTCGACGCGGGAGCTGACGGGCTGAGCCTGATCAACACGCTGCTCGGGATGATGATCGACACGACCACCATGCGACCTGCGCTCGGCGGCGTGACGGGCGGCCTGTCCGGGCCGGCGATCCGGCCGGTGGCCGTCCGGTGCGTGTGGCAGGTGCGGCAGGCGCTGCCCGACATCCCGATCCTGGGCATGGGCGGGATCCGCACCGGCCTCGACGCGCTGGAGTTCCTGCTCGCCGGCGCCAATGCCGTGAGCGTCGGCACAACGGTGTTCGGCGACCCGAGCGCGCCCATCCGGGTGCTCGACGAGCTCGCCGTGGCTCTCGCGGAGCGCGGCTTCGGCAGCGTCGCCGAGGTGGTCGGCCTGGCGCACCGGCCGCCGGACATCCACCTGCCCGAGGGTCCGGACCCGGTCGGCGACGACCACGAGGAGTCCGAGTGACGCGCGCCCCGATCGCCGTCGCGCTCGACGCCCCGGACCTGGAAACTGCCGCCCGTTGGGCGCAGGCCGTGACCCCCTACGTCGCCGTGGTGAAGGTCGGGCTGGAGCTGTTCTGCCGCACCGGGCCGGCCGTCGTCGACACGGTGCGCGGTGGCAGCGGCGTCGACCTGTTCCTCGACCTGAAGCTGCACGACATCCCGAACACCGTCGCCGGTGCGGCCAGGGCGGTCGCGGGGCTGAAGCCCAAGTACCTCACCGTGCACGCGACCGGCGGCGCGGACATGGTGCGGGCTGCCGTCGAGGCCGCCCCGGACACCACCATCGCCGCGGTCACGATCCTCACGAGCCTGTCCGGCACCGTCCTGGACGCAGTGGGTCTGGCGGGCCCGCCCCTGGACGCGGTACGCCGGCTGGCAGCCCTCGCCGTCGAGGCAGGTGCCGGGGCGCTGGTGTGCTCCCCGCAGGAGGTGGCAGCCGTCCGGCGGGAGGTCGGCGACGGCATCACGCTCATCACCCCGGGAGTCCGGTTGGCCGGGGCCGACGCCCAGGACCAGGCCCGGGTGGCCACGCCCCAGCAGGCGCTCGCCGACGGGGCGGATCTGCTGGTCATCGGGCGCCCCATCACCGGGGCTGCGGACCCGGGAGTGGCGGCTGCCGCCATCGCGGCGTCGCTGGTGGCCTGACCGCTGTCAACCGCACCTGCTGTTGTGGCTGCACCTGCGGACTCGCTACGTTCGCGCCGCCCCGTCACCCGCCTCGTTAAGGACACTTCGTTGGCCCTGCCGCCCCTCACTGCCGAGCAGCGCGCGGCTGCGCTGGAGAAGGCAGCAGCCGCGCGCAAGGCCCGGGCCGAGCTCAAGCTGCGCCTGAAGTCGGGCAGCAGCAGCCTGGCCGACGTGCTCGACAGCGGCGAGACCGATGAGGCCATCGGGAAGATGAAGGTCGTCGCTGTGCTCGAGGCGATGCCGGGTGTGGGAAAGGTCCGGGCGCAGAAGCTCATCGACACCCTCGAGATCTCGCCTGCGAGGCGTGTGCGGGGGCTGGGCGCCAAGCAGCGCGCGGCTCTTCTCCGAGCATTTGAGTGACGGGCCGGCTGACCGCCCTCGCGGGACCGTCCGGCGTGGGCAAGGGCAGCGTCCTCGCTGCCGTACGACGGCGGCACCCGGAGATCTGGCTCTCGGTGTCGGTCACGACGCGCGCCCCGCGGCCGGGGGAGACCGACGGCGTGGAGTACCACTTCGTGGACCAGGCGGAGTTCGACCGGATGGTGGCGGCGGGGGAGCTGCTGGAGCACGACGCCCACATGGGCGCGTCGTACGGCACGCCCCGGGCGCCGGTCGAGCGGCAGCTCGCCGCGGGCGGGTCCGCGCTGCTGGAGATCGACATCGAGGGCGCCCGGCAGGTCCGCGCCGCGATGCCTGACGCGCACCTGGTGTTCCTCGCGCCGCCGTCGTTCGACGAGCTGGCCCGCCGGCTCGTCGGCCGCGGCACCGAGCCGCCCGAGATGGTTCGCGACCGGCTCGACCGGGCGCGCATCGAGATGGCGGCAGAGGACGAGTTCGACGTGGTGCTCGTCAACGACGACATCGAGCGTGCGGCGGATGCGCTGGTAGCCTTGATGGGTGCAGGCTGAGCCTGCCGATGTCGCAGGCCCCTGAGCACCTGGAGTAAATCTTGTCCGGCACCGTCGCGAACCCGATCGGCATCACCAACCCCCCGATCGACGAGCTGCTGGCTGCCACGGACTCCAAGTACAGCCTCGTCATCTACGCCGCGAAGCGCGCGCGCCAGATCAACGCCTACTACAGCCAGCTCGGCGAGGGCCTGCTCGAGTACGTCGGCCCGCTCGTCGAGACCGGCGTCCAGGAGAAGCCGCTGTCGATCGCGCTGCGCGAGATCAACGCCGGGCTGCTGAGCCACGAGGCGGGCGTGGACACGCCCGACAACAAGAGCTAGTGCCCAAGGTCGTCCTCGGCGTCGCCGGGGGCATCGCGGCCTACAAGGCCGTGGAGCTGCTCCGTCAGCTCACCGCGACCGGTCACGACGTCACCGTCGTCCCGACCGAGAGCGCGCTGGAGTTCGTCGGGGCGCCTACCTGGGCGGCGCTGTCCGGCAAGCCCGTCTCCGCCAGCACCTGGGACCGCGTGCACGAGGTGCCGCACGTGCGGATCGGTCAGGAGGCGGACCTCGTCGTCGTCGCCCCCGCGACCGCCAACCTGCTGGCCAAGGCCGCGCACGGGCTCGCCGACGACCTGCTCACCAACACCCTGCTGACCGCGCGATGCCCCGTCGTGATGGCACCGGCCATGCACACGGAGATGTGGGAGCACCCGGCCACCCAGGCGAACGTCGCGACCCTGCGCCGCCGGGGCGTCCTCGTGGTCGAGCCCGCGGTGGGCCGGCTGACCGGTGCCGACAGCGGCAAGGGCCGACTGCCCGAGCCGGAGGAGCTCGCCCACCTGGTCCGGCAGGTCCTCGCGCGGGGCACGACAGCGCTCGACCTCGTGGGACGCAGGGTCGTCGTGTCCAGCGGCGGCACGCGCGAGCACCTCGACCCCGTGCGCTACCTCGGCAACCGCTCCTCCGGCCGGCAGGGGCACGCGCTGGCCCGGGCCGCCGTCGCCCGCGGCGCCGAGGTCGTGCTGGTCAGCAGCAGCGGGCTGCCCGACCCGGCCGGTGTGAAGGTCGTCCGCGTCACCAGCGGGGTGGAGCTGCACGACGCGGTGCTCAGCGAGGCGGCCAGCGCGGATGCGGTCGTGATGGCGGCGGCGGTCGCCGACTACCGCCCCGCCGAGCGGCTCGCGACCAAGCGGAAGAAGACCGAGACCCTCACCGTCGAGCTGGTCCAGAACCCCGACGTCCTGCGGGAGCTGGTCGCGGCCCGCCGCGACGGCCAGGTGCTGGTGGGCTTCGCCGCCGAGACCGGCGACGACCACGCGACGGTGCTCGAGCACGGCCGGGACAAGCTGGCCCGCAAGGGCTGCGACCTGCTCGTGGTCAACGAGGTGGGGGAGGCCGGCCACCCGACCGGCTTCGAGGGCAGCCACAACGCCGCGACGGTGCTGGGCTCGGACGGGTCCGTCACCGACGTACCGCTCGTCACCAAGGATGCCCTCGCCGACGTCGTCTGGGACCTCGTCGCCGCCCGCCTCCCCTAGCCCCTCCCTTGCGTCATCACAGCTGAGCCTGACTCTGGGCTGTGCTGACTGCGTCACATCGTTTACAGCATGTCTCGGGACATCGTTGACACC
>JBHEMB010000013.1:0-6244 GCA_046262855.1 Mycobacteriales bacterium
AGCACGTAGTCGACGAGCAGCGCGCTGGCGGCGACGAGCGACGCGTGGGCGCCGAGGTTCTCGCGGCAGACGGCGTACGCACCGCCTCCGTTGGGATACGCGGAGCAGGTCTGGCGGTAGGACGCCACCACGATGACGAGCAGCGCCACCACGGCCAGGCTCACCCAGGGCGTGAGGTGCAGCAGCGCGAGACCGCCGAGCCCCAGGACGAGCACGATCTGCTCGGTCGCGTACGCGACGGAGCTCAGCGGATCGCTGCAGAAGACCGGCAGCGCGAGCCGCTTCGGGAGCAGGGTGTCGCCGAGCCGGTCGCTGCGCAGCGGTCGTCCGACGACGACGCGCTTCGGGGTGTGGAGCACAGAACCTCCTTGGTCCCTGCCACCTCACACCTCGCGTCGCGTGCCGATCGGCTGTCTTGACGCGATCTTGACGGCACACCTTGCGATCTTGCCGAGCCCTTTACGCAAGGGGGCTAGTGCGGAGGGAACAGGACGCCGGGGTTGAGGAGGCCGGCGGGGTCGAGGGCGTGCTTGATGGCGCGCATGGCGTCGATCTCCACGTTCGAGCGGGACAGGCCCAGCCACGGGACCTTGGCCCGGCCGACGCCGTGCTCGCTGCTGATGGACCCGTCGAGGGAAGCGACCAGCCGCAGCACCGCGTCCGTCACCTCCTCGGACGCCGCGCCGGTGTCGAGCACGTTGACGTGCAGGTTGCCCTCGTTGACGTGCCCGAAGACGATGGTCCGCGCGTCGGGGCAGACGCCGGCGATCGTCGGGGCCAGCTGGTCCACCAGCGACGGCAGTGAGCTGACGGGCACCGACACGTCCAGCTTCACCGGTACGCCCTCGGCGCTGATCGACTCGGTGTGCGTCTCGCGGTAGGCCCACAGCGCGCGCTGGCCCGCGGCGTCGTCGGCGATCCGCGCGTCGACGAGCCCTTCCGCCGACTCCACGGCGCCGACCAGCTGCGCGGTCGGATCGGTGAGGTCTGCGCACTCGATGAGCAGGTACGCCTCGTGCTCGTCCGGGAAGGGCGCGGCCAACCCGCCGTGCTTGCGCACGAGCGCAAGCCCGGGCGCGTAGAAGAGCTCCGCAGCGGCGAGCGAGGGCAGGGCAGCGCGCAGGCCCGGCAGGACCGCGACGGCAGCCGCCGTCGAGGACATCGCCAGCAGCGCGACGGCGCGCGCCCGATAGCGCGGCACCAGCCGCAGCCGGGCCTCCGTGATGACGGCCAGGGTGCCCTCCGAGCCGGCGAGCAGCCCGAGCAGGTCGTATCCGGTGCCGTCCTTCTCCAAGCCGGCCATCCGCGAGAACACCGACCCGTCCGGCAGCACTGCCGTGAGCCCCACCACCTGGTGACCCATGGAGCCGTACCGCAGCACCCGGATGCCACCCGCGTTCGTCGCGATGAGCCCACCGACGGTGGCGGAGTCGCGCGCGGCCAGGTCGACGCCGACGTCGAAGCCCGCGTCCCGGGCAACCCCCTGCAGCGCGGACAGCGTGACGCCGGCACCGGCAGTCACCTGGGAGGAGGTCGGGTCGACGGCACCGAGGGAGGTCAGCCGGGTCAGGGACATCAGCACGTCGCCGCCGGCCGGGACACCACCCCCCACCAACCCCGTGTTGCCACCCTGCACGGTGATCCGCAGGCCCGCGTCGGAGCACGCGCGGACGACCGCGGCGACCTCCTCCGTCGTACCAGGCCTGACGACGCACAGCGCCGAACCCGTGAAGCGGCCGGTCCAGTCGGTCTCGTAGGAGGCCCGCAGGTCGGGGTCGGTCAGCACGTGCTCGGCACCGACGATGGCGGCGAGCGCCTTCACGACAGGACCCGGAGCCGGACCGTCTCGGTCATCGACCGCAGCGCCTGCACCACGTCGGGGGTCGGCGAGCCGGCGATATCGGTCACCACGAAGCCCAGCGAGCCCTTGGTCGAGAGCTGCTGTCCCTCGATGTTGACCCCGTGCTCGGCCAGCACCCCGTTGACAGAGGCGAGTACGCCGGGAGTGTTCACGTGCAGGTGCAGCAACCGGGACTGACCCGGCTCCCTCGGCAGCGCGACGGGCGGCAGGTTGACCGACAGCGACGTCGTCCCGGTGTGCACGTAGTCCCGCAGCTTGCCCGCGACGAAGTGCCCGATGTCCTGCTGGGCCTCCTCGGTGGAGCCGCCCACGTGCGGCGTGAGGATGACGTTCGGCAGGCCGCGCAGCGGCGACACGAACTCCTCGCCCTTGGCCTTCGGCTCCACGGGGAAGACGTCGACGGCTGCGCCCACGATGTGTCCGGACCGGACGTGCCGGGCCAGTGCTTCGTGGTCCACCACGAAGCCGCGCGACAGGTTGAGGAAGATCGAGCCCGGCCGCATCCGCGCGAACTGCTCCTCGCCGAAGATGCCGCTGTTGGAGGACCGCCCGTCGACGTGCAGCGAGACGACGTCGCACTCGGCCAGCAGCTCGTCGAGCGTGCCGCAGCGGCGAGCGTTGCCGAGCGCGAGGCGGTCGGCGGTGTCGAAGAACATCACCCTCATGCCCAGCGCCTCCGCCAGCACGGACAGCTGCGAGCCGATGTTGCCGTAGCCGACGATGCCGAGCCGCCGGCCACGGACCTCGTGCGAGCCCACGGCCGACTTGTCCCAGACCCCCGCGTGCATGTCGCGGTTCTTGTCGGTCAGCCGGCGCGTGAGGGCGATGAGCTCGGACAGGGCGAGCTCGACGACGGAACGGGTGTTGGAGAACGGCGCGTTGAAGACGGCGACGCCGCGCTCGGAGGCGGCGGCGAGATCGATCTGGTTGGTGCCGATGCAGAACGCCCCCACCGCCAGCAGGTGAGGGGCCGCGGCCACGGCCCGGGCGGTCAGGTGCGTGTTGGAGCGCAGCCCGAGCAGGTGCACATCGGTGAGCCTCTCGACGAGCTCGTCCTCTGCCAGTGCCCGGTCGAGGCGCTCTACCTCGAAGCCCGCATCGCGCAGAGCAAAAGCGGCGTCGTCGTGGATGGCTTCGAGCAGCAGGGCCCGCATCGTGCACTCCTTGGGGGCGTCGGACGGACCCGCGCCCGGGCCTCGCACTAGCCCCACCAGGCTACCGGGACGCTTTCCCAGCCAGAGTTGACCTCGCTCACAGGAACCTTCCAGGTAACCGGGGAAGATGGAAGGCATGAACGACGCGCCCACGCCCGAGACGCCTTGGTGGTCCCAGCCGGGGACCACCGTCACCCTGCCCGACACCGAGCCGGCGGCTCCGCCGCCACCGGTGTACGACGAGCCCGTCGCGCCGCCCCGGCGGCGCCGGCGCCTCGGGACGCCCGTCCTGCTGGCGCTCGCCCTGGTCGCGGGCGGAGCCGCCGGCGGTGGCGTCGCGGAGTACTTCCACGACGACAGCGGCACGACCCTCATCAGCACGACGCCGCTCGCGAGCGGGACGGTGAAGAACGGCACCAGCACGATCGCCGGTACGCCGGAGAGCGCCGCGGCCATCATCGGGCCGAGTGTCGTGACCATCGAGGTGACCGGTCAGCAGAGCAGCGGGTTCGGGGTGCAGACCGTGTCCGACACCGGCTCGGGCGTCATCATCCGCGACTCCGGCTACATCCTGACCAACAACCACGTGGTGGCTGCTGCCGTGGGCGGCGGATCGGTGCACGTGACCCTGGCTGACGGCACCACGGTGCCGGCGCGGATCGTCGGCACCGACAGCACCACCGATCTCGCCGTCATCAAGATCGATGGCCAGTCCGGGTTGAAGGCGGCGACCTTCGCCCCCAGCGAGACCCTCAAGGTCGGACAGGCGGTCATCGCCGTCGGTGCCCCGCTCGGCCTGTCCAACACCGTGACCGAGGGCATCGTCTCGACGCTGCACCGACCGGTGCAGACCGGCGACAGCTCAGGCAACTCGCAGGCGGTGATCGACGCCGTGCAGACAGACGCCGCCATCAACCCCGGCAACTCCGGCGGCGCACTCGTCGACCTCGGCGGCCGGGTCGTCGGCATCAACTCCGCCATCGCCTCGACGGGCTCGAGCGGCAGCGGGCAGTCCGGCAACATCGGCGTCGGCTTCGCCATCCCGAGCGAGACCGCGACCAAGGTCGCCGACCAGCTCATCTCGAAGGGCCGAGCGGTGCACTCGCAGATCGGGGTGAACGTCGGCAGCTCGGACTCCAGCGACGGCACTCCTGGTACGGGCGCGACGATCCGGGGCGTCACCAGCGGCTCGCCCGCGGCCAAGGCCGGCCTGCAGGCCGGGGACGTCGTCACCAAGGTGAACGACCGCCAGATCACCGACGCAACCAGCTTGATCGCCGCCATCCGCTCCTACGACCCGGGGACGACGGTGACCCTGACGCTGGTCCGCGCCGGCGCCACCAAGACGGTCAGGGTGACGCTGGCTTCCGCGCAGGACAGCTGAGACCTCGGGCGGCGTCGGGACGCGCCGCTCGACCGATGACGGGGCCGGCACGCGCACTTCCCGGCCGCACGCGGGCCTACGCCGAGGGTCGCAACATCGCCCTTCCCAGCGCCGGCCAGGGGCGATATCGCGACCCTCGACCCGCCGCGACACGGCAGGGCCTGCACGGAGTTGAGCGTCTGCGCCCGAGCCGGTGCCAGTGTCCCCCTGCTCGATCAGCCCCGCGACATGCCGTCCGGCACGCAGCTCCGGTCAGACACCTATCGCGCTGAAGCCGCCGTCGACGTAGACGATCTGGCCCGTCGTGGCGGGGAACCAGTCGCTCATCAGCGCGACGACCGCCTGGGCCACCGGCTCGGCGTTCGTGACGTCCCACCCGAGGGGTGCACGACCACCCCAGGCGTCCTCGAACTGCTGGAAGCCCGGGATCGACTTCGCGGCCATCGTCTTCAGCGGGCCTGCGCTGACGAGGTTCGAGCGGATGCCGTGGGCACCGAGATCCCTTGCCAGGTAGCGGTTTGCGCTCTCCAGGCCGGCCTTGGCCACACCCATCCAGTCATACGCGGGCCAGGCCACGCGAGCGTCGAAGTCCAGACCGATGTACGACGACCCGCGCGGCATCAGGGACAGCGACGCCCGAGCCAGCGCGGCGTAGGACCAGGTCGAGACCTGGACCGCCGTGGCGACCGACTCCCAGGGCGTGTCGAGCAGGCCTTGGCCGAGGCAGTCGGCCGGTGCGAAGCCGATCGCGTGCAGCACGCCGTCCAAGCCGTCGACGTGCTCGCGCACCCGCTTCGGCAGCATCTCGAGGTGCTCCTCGGACGTGACGTCGAGCTCCACCACGGGCGCCGCGACAGGCAGCCGCTTCGCGATCCGGTTCGTCAGCGACAGGGACCGCCCGAAGCCGGTGAGCACGACGGTCGCGCCCTGCTCCTGCGCAAGGCGCGCGACCGAGAACGCGATCGACTGGTCGGTCAGGACGCCGGTGATCAGCAGGCGTTTGCCCTCGAGCAGCATGAGTCAGTCCTCCGCGAGGTGGTCGGCGAGCGCGAGCTGAAGGCGCTTCGCATCGGTCCAGAACACGCCGCCTTCTGGCAGCTCCAGCAACTCCGCGCCGATCCCGGCGGCGAGCGCGCGACCGACCTCGGTGGGGTGCAGCGCGTCGCTCGCCTGGGTCACGACCAGGGTCGGGACGTCCAGAGCGAGCAGCAGCGAGCGGTCGTGCAACGGGCGGTCCTCGAACCGGGGCGCCGGCGCCGGCTTGGTGACGAGCTGCTGCGCCCGGCGCAGCACCAGTGCGTCGACGCCCCGTCGCGTCCGCACAGCGGCGGGAAGCTCCTCCAGCAAGACGTCCGCGACCGCGCGCGCGTCCTCGGCGGTGATAGCGGCGCCCAGCCGGTGCAGCCGCTCGGTCGCCTTGTCCCGCCGGGTGTCGTCGATCACCGCGGGCAGGACGAACGCCAGCTTCCGGAAGCGGGCCGGGTCGCGGGTGAGCGCTCGCAGCAGCGCGCCGGAGCCGAGCGAGAGCCCGACCGCCCTCGACGCCCCGACGGCGTCCGCCACCGCGAGCAGGTCGTCGGCAAGGGTGTCGTAGTCCCAGCCCTCGGGCTGCAGGGCGCTGTCGCCGTGGCCGCGGAAGTCCAGCAGGACCCGAGTTCCCGGGACGCGGGTCGCCAGCGGCCGGGTCTCAGCCACCGAGCCGCCCAGGCCGTGGGCGAAGATCGTGACCGGGCCACCCTCGCCGAGCACGACGAACGAGACGCCGCCGACCACTCCGGACGGCGCGGGGGCCAGGGTCATCAGTGACCCATCCCGAGACCGCCGTCGACGGGGATGACGGCGCCG
>JBHEMB010000014.1:0-3088 GCA_046262855.1 Mycobacteriales bacterium
GCGCTGGCGAGCTATGACGCAACGGGGGGAGGGGCCTAGCGTCAGGCGCGGGGAAGGCGGACGGTGAAGTGGCAAAGTCGTGGGGCCGCTCGTCGGTTCAGTGGTCAGGCTGGAGTCTCGTGCTCCCTCCCCGTCGTGACATTGGCTTCCCATTCATCGGGAACGCGTCTGGGAGTCCGCGGCCGCATGCATGTCGACCTACCTGCTGCTCGCTGACAAGGCTCGCGCCTTCCGAGCAGACCACCGGGTCGCCGAGGCCATGGACTACGCCGGCGTCGCAGACCTCGCCGAACCCAGCTCGTGAGCGAGCGCGGCCTCGACAACGTGCAGATCAAGCACGTCAGCGAACGGGCCGGCGTGGCACTAGGAACGGCGTACCGCTATTTCGTCAGCAAGGACCACTTGTTGGCCGAAGCAATGGTGTCCTGGATGCGGCAGCTGGCTGACAGCGCCGTGGCAGAGGCGGGCAGAGGTGCGCAGCCACAGGGACTAGGGGATCGCCTCACTCGCTACGTGCACCGTGGACTGGGTGCCTTCCAGCGCAATCCGCATATGGCTCGACTGCTCATTGCGACGACTGCATCCAGTGACCCCCTCGCTTGGGATGCACACACGAAGATGAGGCAGGCAACCGTCGGACCATGGCCGATCTCTACGTCCGAGTGGAGGAGGTCATCCGCTTCGTCCTTGCTCCCTACGAGATCGCCGAGGGAGCCGGCGGCGCGGGTTGAGGCAAGCGGCCCCCGCAGTGCTGGCTAGGGCAGGCCGTAGGCGATCAGGGTCCCGCCGGTGTTCGTCGTGATCCGGTTGCCAGCCACCGCGACGCCGCTGGCGGCAGAGTTCACGAACGCCATGCTCGAGGTGTCGGACGTGTCCTGAATCAGCGCTTGGTAGAGCGGGATCCCGCTGTCCTTGTCGTAAGCGACAAGACCGTGTGCCGTGACGTAGTACACGACATCGTTGGCGAGAGCGACGTTGCCGCCCACGCTGGCGAGTGGTGAGGTCCAGAGGACCTTGCCGGTGTCCGCTGCGAGGGCGTAGAACACTTGGTTCGCTACGACGTAGAGGGTCTTGCCGTCGGTGGCGATGCGGGAGATGTAGCCGGTGACGAGAGCCGTGTTCGGCCCCAAGGTGACGCTGTAGAGCCGCGACATGGTCTCGGCATTCAGCACCCACAGCGTTCCGGACTTCTGCTGAATCGCCATGAGCGTGGTGCCCGAGTAGACGCTGGAAGCCGGGGCGCGCCACAGGGTCGGTCCGACACCGAAGTCCACGTCCGCCTGTGTGCAGGCGGGGGATCCGCCGTAGCCGCCAAGATTCGGAAAGACGCCGCCCGTCGCTGTGCAGGCTGGGGTGTTGTAGGCCTCGGGCACGAGTGCGTCAGCGTCACCTTTGAAGTAGTCGACGATCCGTCCGAAGGTCGGCCGGCTCGGATTGACGTCGATCTTCAGCACGGCGTTGGTGTAGTAGTGCTCACTGGTCTGGTTGTACGGGTTCGCCGTACCCATGTACGCGAAGCCGTTGCGTGCGTCGACTGACGGGGTGCCCCAGACGCCACCGCCCGCAAAGCCTGCTGCGCTAGCTCGTCCAGGGATGAACGGAGCCTGGTACAAGGTCCTTCCTGTGGTCGCATCGAGCAGGGCGTAGCCGGGTCGGGCGTACGGGTCGAAGTCCGGCCCCGTCGTAGTCAGGATCTGGATGCCTCGCGGGTAGGTCTTCGGAGTCCAGACGATGGCACTGCTCTGCTGAAGTGCCCGGTAGCCGAAGCTGACCGGCTTGCTCACCCACGCAAGGGACCCGTCGGTGATGTGAAAGGCGGCAGCGACCGGCTGGCCCCCGTTCTGCAGGCCGATGTGTACCAGTCCCTTGTGGACCGAAGGGGCCCATGCGCCCGCGGTCTTGATGCCCTTTGCCCGCCAGATCAGCTGGCCGGTCCTCGCGTTGAATGCTTCAAGGCCGGCGGAGCCGTCGACGATGAACACGCAGCCCCCGGCCACGATCGGCACGCTCTGGTACGTGGTGCTGGGCAGGCTCCAGGTGGGCTTCAGCTTGCTGAGGTTGGCCTTCGACAGGGACGTCCTCGCCGTCTGGCGCTGGGCACCCAGAAGGTCCTGGCCGTAGGTTGCCCAGTCGCCGCCGGCGTGTGACATGTCCTCGGCGCATGCCCTCTTTGGCGATCCTGCGTCTGCTGGGAGGCCCGTCGCGCCGATTCCCGCAACTGTTGCCAGGGCGATACCGGCGAACCTGCGGCGGGTCATCCAAACGGTCGTCGTTCGCATGAGACTCCTGGTATGGCGTGAACCGGGTCGCGGAGCCATTCGTCACCTCGGTGGCTGCGACCTCTTGCAGATTCCGCAGGATCTGGCCCTAGCGACTCGGCGGTGTCCTCAGGCGCCCTGGACGTGTGGGGGATCCGGGCATACCGTGGCCAGATCGGCGCCTCGGGGGGGCGCTTTTGGGGCCCCAGCGAGCCGCGGACTCGCCGACCCGGCATGCCGGGGTCAAAGGGGGCAGCGATGTCGAGACGGACACGTCGCGGGGTGACCGGCCTGAGCTTGGTTTCCGCTGCGATACTGGTCACGGCCGGCCTGGCCGTTGCCGACGCGACGTACCAGGACGGCAGCGTCGCGCTGGCAGACGAGCACCGGCACGCGGATCAGCACGGAACCACCGAAGGTCATCTCCATCCGGAGGGCGTCAGCTCCAACGTGGACCTGGTCTCGAAGCTCAAGCTCAAGAACGTCGTGCCCGAGAAGATCGCCGACGTGGGTGTCTGGAAGGGCTATGCCTTCTTGAACGCCTGGGGGGTCCAGACCTGCAAGTACAACGGCGTCCACGTCGTGGACATGCGCGATGTCAGCCGACCGAAGGAGGTCGCTTTCATCCAGGCCAAGGAAGGCAGCTATCCCGGCGAGGGCGTGCAGGCCCTGCACATCGACACTCCGGCGTACACCGGTGATCTGCTCGTCACCAACAACGAGAAGTGCAAGCCCAAAACCGGGTTCGGCGGCATGAACATCTACGACATCAACAACCCTGCGCGGCCCACGCCGCTGGTGGAGGGTGTTGGTGACTTCACGGTCAACGG
>JBHEMB010000015.1:0-2961 GCA_046262855.1 Mycobacteriales bacterium
CCGGGTGAGGGCGTTGGTCTTCAACCGGTCCTTCTGGCGCGCGTCCTCAGGGTCGTGCCAACGTCGGCCGTCGCACTCGATGATGACCCTGGCCTGCTCCAGGCAGAAGTCGAAGCGCCCGACGAACAGGTTCCCGCGGTGGACCACGTACTGGCTCAACGGAGCGTAGCCGTGCTGGATCAGCAGGCACCGGAGCACCGACTCGAGCACCGACCCCGACTGGTCATCGATGAGGTGGAGCAGCCGACGCAGGCGCGAGGAGCGGGGATGCCGGGAACGTCCTTCCACGGCGCGCACGAGATCCTCGACCGTGACGAGCTTGTTCCGCAGCGCGCTGTCGGCGATGACGACCGCCTCGCGCATCGGCCGGTCGAGGGCGCAGTCGAGGACCGTGTCCACTGCCGACGTCATCGGGATGGCCTCGAACCCCAGGACCGGATGGTCGACATGCGCGGTGGCCCGGCTGGGCCGAGCGTCCACGCCTGCCGTATCCACCTCGCGCCCGTGTGGGACCCGGCACTCGATCGAGCTCGGCTCGACGAGCATGTCCATCCCCCAGAACACGCCCGCCGTGCGTCGGTCAGCGACGGCTCCGGTGCCGACGGCGTGCAGGGCCGCTCTGGTCGCAGCAAGGTAGGCCGCATCCGGGATGCCGTCGCGCAGCAGGTGCCGGCGCCAGGTCGGCAGTGGAGCCAGGGCGTAGACCGCACGCCCGACGCGGACGATCGTCTTCCTGTCCAGGGCGCTCGTGATGGCCGCCGAGCCCCAGCCGGTGGCCCGGAGCTGATGCCGGGCCGAGATCCCCTGGCGGGTGGCGGGAAAACACTCTGCGAGCGGGCTCATGCCGGCGAGGGTGGGCGGCGCAGCAGGGGCGCAGCGGGCGGGCCGCCGGATCTGTGGAACTGCCGGCTGGGTGTGGACGGACGCGCCAGCTGCCGAGTGGGGCCCGTGGGGCTGGGGGTGGCCTGGTTGCGCCCAATGGTGGCTACCGGCACCACTTGGCAGTTGGGACGTCGGGGGCGTCCGCCCGGGTAGCACGGGCCCCCCGTAGGCCGCACTAGGGTGGCGGCATGGCCGATGACGACGTGCAGCTCACCGACCTTGAGGTCATCCAGCAGTTCAGCCTGGCAGTGCGCGGCGCGACGGCGCCGCGGGCCCGGGTGATCGAGGCGCTGGAGTCGGACCTCGCGTACCTCAAGGGCGCGCGAGCCAAGAAGGCTCCGGCGAAGAAGGCCCCGGCCAAGAAGGCCGTACGACGGGCGTGAGCCCCTGGCGGACCGGCACGGCCACCGGTGTCGGCTCGTTGCCCGGCACCGACCCGCTCGAGGCCGCCAAGCTCGTCCTCGGCGAGCTCCCGATCCCGCACCTGCCCGAGCTGCCGAACCGCGGTCACCTCGCCGACCTCGCCGGCAGGGGAGCGGCGCTGCTCGCCGACCTGCACGTCGACGTGCAGCCGTCGGGCTGGCGGTTCGTCCCCAGGTCCAGCCGTGACGGACAGCGCGCGAGGGACCTGCTGCGACAGGACCTCGACGCGCTCGAGCTGGCGGCGCACGAGGCCCACCCCGAGCACCTGAAGCGGCAGGCGACCGGCCCGTGGACGCTGGCGACGGTGGTGGAGCTGCACCGCGGGGACAAGGCGCTCGCCGACCCGGCCGCGGTGGCCGACATCGTCGCGAGCCTCGCGGGGGGGCTGCGGCAGCACCTCGCCGAGGTGCAGCGCAGGTTCCCGAGCACGACCCTGCACCTGCAGCTCGACGAACCCAGTCTCAACGGCGTCCTGCACGCCGGCATCCCCACCGCGAGCGGTTTCGCGACGCTGCGCGCGCCGGACCCGCAGACCGTGCGCCAGCACCTGCGCACCTGCCTGAGTGCCCACGACAGCACCGTCCTGCACTGCTGCGCACGCAGGCCTCCGGTCGAGCTGCTCGCGGAGGCCACCGCGATCAGCGTCGACGCGGCGATGCTCGACCCGCGCGACGACGACGCGCTCGGCGAGCTGCTCGAGCGAGGGACCGGCCTGCTGCTCGGTGTTCCGAGAGACGTCAAGGCCGCGGTGCAGACCGTCGGACGGCTGCGCGATCGTGTGGGGGTGCGCGACGTGACCCTGACACCTCCATGCGGCCTCGCCTTCGACCGGGATGCGAAGTCCACGCTGCAGCAGCTGACCAAGGCGGCGGGCGAGCTGTGACGGCTCCGGTCGACGTCCGCGAGCGCGCCGCCGAGCTCGCCCGCACCATCGAGGAGCTGGCGTTCCAGTACTACGTGCTGGCCCAGCCGACGGTGGCCGACGGGGAGTACGACGCGCTGGTGCGGGAGCTCCAGGCGATCGAGGAGGCCTACCCGGAGCTGCGCACCCCCGACAGCCCGACCCAGAAGGTGCTCGAGACCTGGAGCACCGACTTCACCCCGGTCGACCACCTCGAGCGGTTGATGTCGCTCGACAACGTCTTCACGGCGGAGGAGCTGCGCGCCTGGGCCGTGCGGACCGAGCGGGAGGGCAAGCCGAGGTACCTCTGCGAGCTGAAGATCGACGGCCTCGCGGTCGCCCTGGTCTACCGCAACGGCGTGCTCGAAAGAGGTGCCACCCGGGGCGACGGCAGGACCGGTGAGGACATCACCCCCAACGTCCGGACCCTGCGCACCGTCCCGAAGCGGCTGGTCGGCGACTTCCCCCCGCTGCTCGAGGTGCGCGGCGAGGTCTTCATGGCCAGTGACGACTTCCTGGAGCTCAACGCGCGGCTGGTGGCTGCGGGCAAGACCCCGTTCGCGAACCCGCGCAACGGCGCGGCCGGCAGCCTGCGGCAGAAGGATCCGAAGGTCACTGCCGGCCGGCCGCTCAGCCTGACCCTGCACGGCATCGGCGCCGTCGAGGGCTGGCAGCCGGCGTCGCAGTCGGAGGCCTACCGCAAGCTCGCCGAGTGGGGGCTGCCGACGAGCAAGCGGTTCGAGGTGTTCGACGAC
>JBHEMB010000016.1:0-4997 GCA_046262855.1 Mycobacteriales bacterium
GCCTTGAACTCGTCGGTCTTGGCCCGCAGCTCCGCGTCGGTGAGCGCCTTGACCTCGTCCTCGTAGTCGTTGACCGCGTCGGCGATCGCTGAGAGTCGGCGAATCGTCTTGCCTTCGCCGGCGCGGAGGATCCTGGAGAGCACCATGGCCCGATCCTATGGTCTGCGCGGAGCGCAGCACTTGCGCTTGGCCGTCTGCGCGGAGCGCAGCACTTACGCTCGAGGCCTGTGCAGCCCGTCGAGATCGCCGCTGGTCGCGTCCAGCTCGTCCCCTTCAGCGCGCAGGACGAGGACGAGGTGCTGGCAGCCTGCCAGGATCCGGCCATCCAGCACTGGACGACGGTGCCCTCGCCGTACACCCGCGAGCTGGCGCACGAGTGGCTGACGCGCGACTGGTTCGGCATGGAGCAGCCCACCTGGGCGGTCCGGGAGGCCACGACCGGACGGCTGCTCGCCAACATCACCCTCCGGGTCAGCGACGACGTGGGCGATGTCGGGTACTGGTGCACCGCGGAGGCCCGCGGCACCGGGATCATGACCGAGGCGCTGCAGGCGGTCTGCAGGTGGGGCTTCGGGGCGCTCGACCTCGACCACATCACCTGGTGCGCCGAGGTGGGCAACTGGGCGTCGCGGGCAGTCGCCGAGAAGAGCGGCTTCCGGGTGGAGGGCACCCGCCGCCGGCTGCTGAAGCACCGCGGGCAGTGGGTGGACGGCTGGGTCGGGACCCTGCTGTCGACCGACCCGATCACCGACGTCCGACCGCTGCCCTCCCGGCTCGACCTCACCGACGGCGTCGTGCGGCTGCGGAGGTGGCGGGCCGAGGACGCCGCAGACGTGGCGCGGGCCTGCGACGACGCGCTCACCGCCGAGTGGCTGCCGGTGCCTTCGCCGTACACGCTGGAGCACGGTCGCTCCTACGTCGAGGAGCACACTTCGGGCGCTTGGGCGGACGGCACCGCCGCCGAGACGGCCGTCGTGGACGCCGTGTCCGGCGAACTGCTCGGCGCGATGGGACTGAAGCTGCACAACCGGCACCACGGGTTCGGCGAGATCGGCTACTGGACGGCGCCGTGGGCGCGCGGCCGGGGCGTCGCCAGTCGTGGCGCGGCGCTGCTGGCGGGCTGGGGTCTGCAGGCCCTCGGCCTGCATCGCGTGGAGCTGCTCGCGGAGGTTACCAACGCGCGCTCCATCAGGGTGGCGGAGCGGGCCGGGTTCAACCGGGAGGGGCTGCTCCGCTGGGCCCGGCTCGACCGAGAGGGCAGCCCCGTCGACATGGTGGTCTTCAGCCGCGTGCGGTGAGCCGTTGACGCAGCCTGAGCACGCTGCGGACGAGACCGACGAGGGCCAGCCCTACCCAGAGCGACACGAGGGTGACGAGCTCGTCCACCTCGACCCCACCCGCGAGGTCGAGGAAGTACAAGCCCGACGCGATGAGGGCCACGACACCCATCAGCATGGCCGGCTTGTCGAAGAGCCGGTGCCCGCTCACTGCCGCACCACCCTGACCTCGCCGGCCCGCACCGACAGGTGCAGGTGCACGGTGGCGTCGGGCTCGGACAGCGACTGGTGCTCGTGCCGGCCGCCCACGCCCTTGCCGTAGAGCTCGACGTCGCCGTACTCGGCACGGGCGTCGACGTCGAGGGCCATCCCCTTCGGCACCTCGACGGTCAGCCGACCGTAACCGACGTGCGCGGTGATGTCGGCGGACGGTCGGACCCGGCTCAGGTCGAGGACGCCGTCGCCGGCACCCAGCCGGTAGCTGGCCGAACCGCTCGGCGACCAGGCGCGCTCACCGACGCCGTCGTCGAGCAGCGGCTGGACCGCTGCGGCCACGCCCAACGCGACGGTGAGCAGGCCGGCGAGCCAGAACAGCCCCCAACTGCGACCGAAGAACGAGCCGGCGACGAGACCCAGGCCGACGACCCCCAGGGCACCGGCGATCGGGACCGCCAACGGCACATGCGTCCCCGTGACGCCGACCAGGACGAGCACCCCGGCCACGATCGCGGCGAGGCTGACAGTGATCCCGCCCAACGGCGAGTGGGGCCGCGGGGGAAGGGATGGCGGCGGGGTCCAGACCGGCCGCTCGACGGGCGCCGAGGCAGTCGCCTGTGCCACCGCGGGCGCCTCGTGCCGGCCGCGCCACCAGAACAGACCGACGACCGCCGCGACGGCGACCACGATGATGCCGCTGGCGTTGCTGACGTACCCGATGCCGCCGATCGCGAGGACCAGGAGCAGCCACCACTCGCCACCGTGCGGCCGACGGTCGGGGCCGTGGATCAGCCTCGTCGCGAACGAGTGCTCCTTGTCCGCGGCCGGGATCAGTGCCACGCCGAGGGCGTACAGCAGGATGCCTAGCCCGTGGAAGAGGGTGAGGACGATGACGAGGATCCGCCACATCAGCGGGTCGGTCCCGGTGGCCCGCCCGATGGCGTCGCAGACCCCGAGGAAGGGAGTCTCGGACTGCCGGTCGAGCCGGGGAGCAGAGGTGGTCGGTGCGGCGGTCTCGGTCATGCCGCACACCTTGTCGACGCGCGGGTGTGTCGCGCATCAGGGCCGGACCCTGGGCTTCCGGTCAGGGTTAGGGTCCACGGGTGCGCACGGGGACCTGGAGCTACGACATCGACGCCGGAGCAACACCGGCCGCCGCGCTCGCCCTGCTGTCGGACATCACGCAGCAGGGCCAGCTGCATCCCCTCATCACGAAGGTGGAGCAGCTGCCGCCCGCCGAGGGCGCGCTGCGGAGCTACGCCGTCACCGACCGCCTGAGGCTGGGGCCGATCCCGTTCCGCATCACCTACTTCGCCGACACGCTGTCCATCACCGACGACGAGGTCGTCACAGTCGCCCGGCAGAAGCCGCGGACGACGATCCGCAACCGCACGACGATCACGGCCACCGACGGCGGGGTGCACGTGCACGTCGACGTCGAGCTCACGGCTCCCACACCGCTGTTCTCCTACGCCTTCCGGGAAGGGCGCAAGGCGCACCTGGAGCTGGCTGCGCGGATCCGCCGCGTCCTGGACGCGTCTCAGGGTTGAGCCCTGACGCCGTACGGCGGGAGCGCGCGGCATGCTGACGAGGTGACGACCCCGCAGCCACTGGCGCGCAGCGGCGTACTGCGCCGCGAGGTCAGCGGCCGGTCGCTCGCCGGGGTCGCTACCGGGATCGCGGCCTTCACGGGCCTGCCGGTGCTCGCGATCCGTGCGGCGTTCGTGGCGCTGTGCTTCGCGAGCGGGCTCGGTCTCGCTGTCTACGCCGTGATGTGGGTCTTCCTCCCGCAGACCGACGGCACCACCTTCCAGGAAGACCGTCGCGGGCAGGGCCTCCTGCTGGCGCTGCTGCTCTTCGTGGTGGTCGGGCTGTCGATGCTCATCCCGTTCGGGCTGGTGCCCGGCGGAGCCACCTTCGCCCCGCTGCTCGCCGCGGTGGCGGGGATCGCGCTGGTCTGGCAGCAGGCCGACCTGGCTCAGCGGCGGCGCTGGCGGGAGTCGGCGACCGGCAGCCGGTCAGCGGTGCTGCGGCTGGGCGTCGGTGCGCTGCTCCTGGCCGGTGGCCTGATCGGCTTCCTGGCCTCCCGCGGCGAGCTCGCGGTCGCTCGCGCCGGTCTCGTCTCGACGGTGGTCGTCGTTGTCGGCGTCGCCCTGCTGTCGTCGCCCTGGTGGGTCCGGATGGCGACGGAGCTCAGCGCCGAGCGGCGCGAGCGGATCCGGTCGCAGGAGCGGGCAGAGGTCGCCGCGCACGTGCACGACTCGGTCCTCCAGACGCTGGCGCTCATCCAGAAGGCAGCGGGCTCCCCCACCGAGGTCATGCGGTTGGCGCGCGGGCAGGAGCGCGAGCTGCGGAGCTGGCTCTACGCGAGCGGCGCGTCCGAGGGCTCCCTCTCCGGGGCGCTGGCGTCGCTCGCGGCTGGCGTCGAGGAGTCGTTCCAGGTCACCGTCGACGTCGTGACCGTCGGCGACCTCGGGCTGTCCGACAAGGTGGCGGCGGTCGTCGCTGCGAGCAGGGAGGCCGTCGTCAACGCCGCGAAGCACTCGGGTGGCACCTCGGTCGACGTGTACTGCGAGGTCGAGCCCGGGCAGGTGACAGTGTTCGTCCGCGACCGCGGCCGCGGCTTCGACCCGACGACGGTGCCCGACGACCGGCACGGGCTCAGCGGGTCCGTGCACGGCCGGATGGAGCGGTTCGGCGGCCTCGCCGTCGTACGCAGCTCTGCAGGTGAGGGGACCGAAGTGCGACTGGAGATGCCACTGTGACGCCGTCACCAACAGGTGCATCGACGACCGTGGTCCTGGTCGACGACCACCGGCTGTTCCGCAGCGGTGTCCGTGCCGAGATCGGCGCACTGGTCGATGTCGTCGGGGAGGCATCGACGGTCGCGGAGGCGATCGCGCTCATCGACCAGGTGCAGCCCGATGTCGTCCTGCTCGACGTGCACATGCCCGACGGCGGCGGACTCGCGGTGATCGCCGGCGTCACCGCACCTTCACGGTTCCTGGCCCTCTCGGTGTCGGACGCGGCCGAGGACGTGATCGCGGTGATCCGTGCGGGTGCTCGCGGCTACGTCACCAAGACGATCTCCGCCGAGGAGCTCGTCGAGGCGGTACGGCGGGTCGCCGACGGGGATGCGGTGTTCAGCCCGCGGCTCGCCGGTTTCGTCCTGGACGCGTTCCGGTCCGACGCACCTGTCGTCGACGAGGAGCTGGACCGGCTGACGGCGCGGGAGCGGGAGGTGCTGCGGCTGCTGGCGCGGGGGTACGCCTACAAGGAGATCGGCGCCGAGCTCTTCATCTCGCTCAAGACCGTCGAGACGCACGCGTCAGCCGTGCTCCGCAAGCTGCAGCTGTCGAACCGCCGCGAGCTGTCGCGCTGGGCCGAGGGCCGCACCCTCGACTGATTCCCGAGCCCTTGCGTCATCACCAGTCAGCCTGTGTCTGGGCCACTTGCGATGACGCAAGCGATGAAGGGTCAGGTGATCTCGAGGAGCTTCTCGCG
>JBHEMB010000017.1:0-2651 GCA_046262855.1 Mycobacteriales bacterium
AGCCGGCGCAGGCTCATGTGGACGGACTGCCTGAGGTACTCGGGTCGCCCGACCGGCTCCCAGATGTCCGGACCGCTGCGGGTCAACCCACCCTTGGTGGCGACGACGATGCTGCCGTAGGGGTGCAGGGCCTCGCGGATGAGGTCCTCGCTCACGAAGGGGCCATAGCTGTCGGCGGTGTCGATGAAGTCGACCCCCAGCTCGACCGCCCGCCGGAGCACCTGCTTGGCGACCTCTGGATCCTTCGGAGATCCCCAGATGCCCTTGCCGGTGATCCGCATAGCGCCGAACCCGAGCCGGTGCACCTCCAGGTCGCCGCCGATCCGGAAGGTGCCGCTTGCCTTGATGGGGGTGCTGCTCACACTGTCTCCTCGTTCGTGTCAGGACTCCGTCCTACCCGCCGCAACTCCGCACACCACGGACACCTTCCCGTGAAACACGGCCGTTCAGGCTGGAAACACGGCTGTGAGGGTTAGGAGCGGATCCGCTCGGGCAGCGGGTCACCCTCACCGAAGAACACGCGCGTGGTCGGCCAGGAGAGGATCACCAGCGCGACAGCACAGCCGGCCGAGGCGTTGTTGTCGAGCCAGACCGCGGTCACGAGCGCGCCGGAGGCGGCGATGACGAGCGACCACCAGACGAGCCGGATCGGGATGGTCATCGCGCGGGCGGCCACGAGCAGGGACACGGCACAGCTGAGCAGTACCCAGGCCTCGTCTGCGCCGCGCACGAGCTCGGTGAGCCCGATGACGATCAGCGCCCACGCGCACAGCGCGGAGTACGCCGAAAGGGCCCGCAACGGCAAGGGCATGCCGTCGAGGCTGAGAAGCAGGCGCTTCATGCGCTGGCCGACCTTCTGTTGGGCTGGGTGCCACTCACAGGCTATCCCCGCGGGAGCGCTTCCGTGCAGTTGATCACGGGTGACTTTCGGGACCCCTCCAGGTGGCGGTCGCGGTCCCCAGCGCTGCGGTGATCCGCCCGATCTGCGGTTCCCCGAACCGGAAGGCATACGACGCGTCGACGAACCTGCCGAGCAGTCCCTCCACGTCGGCCGTCCAGGAGCCGTGGGCGGGCACGTCCACGAAGACCTTGAGCGCCTCCAGCGCGGCGTCGTCGGCATTGAAGAGCGTCAGCTCCAGGTTCCCCGACCACGGGCGCTGCCGATCGTTGGCGGCGTGCAGCGCGATGCCGTCCAGACCCTCATCGGTAAACCAGATCGCCTGGGGCGCAAGGATTCGCTGCAGGTTCGCGTATGGCGCCTTGGGTGTCCCGTCCGCCTCGAGGATCCCCCAGCCGTGACCGGGGCGGAGGTCGCGCAGCCACAGGATCAAGCCGCCGCGGTTGGGGGAGGCCGCCCGCCGCCAGTCACCGAAGACGTGCTCCATCAGCTCTCCGACCACCACGTCACGCGGTCGGCCCAGCGTCGTGGCGTAGTGGTCCACGACGTCGGCGAAGTCCCACGTCGAGCCGTTGTCGCGTGGCACCCAGTCGCCCTGCGTGGAGGGGATGGCGAAGGCCAGGCACTCGGAGGCGAAGCGCACGCCAGAGGTGCGGACGTCGGACAGCGGCCGGCGGTAGCCCCCTACGCCGAACCAGTGCGCGACGCCGGTACCGACGCGGAACGGGAGGGTGCCGCCGACGGGGGAGTTGGCGATCCAGATCGCCTGGTCCTCGACGGCGGCTGGAGCGCGGGTCCTGAGGAAGTCGGTCTCCCAGAGGGTGGGATCGAGTCCGAGCATGGCCACCTGCTGCGCTGTCTCGCTGCCGCCGCAGACCACGGCCAGCGACGGGTGGCCGCCGGCCGTCGCGAGGAGCCCGGCCAGCTCGTCGTCGAGCCCGAGCAGGTCGTGCGGGACGTCGAGGTTGGCGAGCGCGAGGTCGTGCCACACGAGCACCCCGAGCTCGTCGCACGCCGAGAAGAACTCCTCGGACTCGTACGGCGCGGTGCCGGGGACCCGCAGCATGTTCATCCCGGCGTCCACCGCCAGCCGGACGGTGTGTCGTGGATCCTCGGGAACGCCGGCCAGCAGGCCCGGCGGGGTCCACACAGCGCCTCTGGCCCACACCGGCACGCCGTTGACGACGAGGTCGAGCGCGGTCGGGTCGGCGTTCTCGAGCGACCGGAACCCGACCCTGGCGACGACCGCGCCGTCGACCGTGACGGCATGAAGGACCGGGTCCCCGTGCGTGTGCGGCCACCACCTGGCGACGTCGGGGATCCGGAGCTCACCTACCGCGGTCACCCCGCAGCAGGTGAGCGGCAGGGCGGAGCTCGAGGTGAGGACACCGGTGGTGCCGTCGAGGCGGGTGCGGAGGCCGAGCGCGGGGTCGGGGTCGGGGTCGGCGGACTCCAGGGTTACTGGTCGCCACGGGCCTACGACGGGCGGACCCGGTGCGATGCCGGGGCAGCGACCGAGCAGCGTCGTGCGGATGAGGCGGAGGCTGCCGTCCTCCACGAGCTGGGTCCGCCACCGCGCCCGGGGCGGCTTCTCCCCGGGCAGCGCGTCGGCCAGCGGGAGGCAGCGGATCTCCACGACCGATCCAGGCTGGACCCGTACCGGAATCCGGTGCCGCGCGTACAGCGACCGGCAGGACAGCAGCACCACGCCGTCGTCCATCACCTCGTAGGTGGTCGCGACCCCTCCCAGCAC
>JBHEMB010000018.1:0-5153 GCA_046262855.1 Mycobacteriales bacterium
TGGCCTGACCCCTCTGCCCTCGGAGGGTCAGCGGATGCCGGCGGCGTCCATGCCGCGGAGCTCCTTCTTCAGCTCGTTGACCTCGTCGCGGAGCCGGGCGGCCAGCTCGAAGGACAGCTCACGGGCGGCCTCGTGCATCTGGTCCTGGAGCTGCTGGATGAGCATCGCGAGCTCGGCCCGCGGCATCCCCTTCGCCACGTCCAGGTGCTTTGCACCCTTGCTTGCTCCCCCGGGCACGGGAGCCTTGCCGCGCGACTGGTTGCGACCGGACCCGCCGACGAGCTCGGGGTCGTCGCGGACGATGTCGTCCAGGATGTCGGCGATCTTCTTGCGCAGCGGCTGGGGGTCCAGGCCACGCTCGGTGTTGTAGGCGATCTGCTTCGCGCGGCGGCGGTTCGTCTCGTCGATCGCCTTGGCCATGCTGGGCGTGATGGAGTCGGCGTACATGTGCACCTGACCCGAGACGTTGCGGGCGGCGCGGCCGATCGTCTGGATCAGGGACGTGCCGGAGCGCAGGAAGCCCTCCTTGTCGGCGTCGAGGATGGCGACCAGCGACACCTCGGGCAGGTCGAGGCCCTCGCGCAGCAGGTTGATGCCGACGAGCACGTCGAAGACGCCCTGCCGCAGCTCCTTGAGGAGCTCGATGCGGCGGATGGTGTCGACCTCGGAGTGCAGGTAGCGCACCCGGATGCCGAGGTCGAGCAGGTAGTCGGTGAGGTCCTCGGACATCTTCTTGGTGAGCGTCGTCACGAGGACCCGCTCGTTCTTCTCCGCACGGACCTTGATCTCGTGCAGCAGGTCGTCGATCTGCCCCTTGGTGGGCTTGACGACGATCTCGGGGTCGACGAGGCCGGTGGGCCGGATGACCTGCTCGACGACGTCGTTCTTGACGCGGGACAGCTCGTAGGGCCCCGGGGTTGCCGACAGGTAGACCGTCTGCCCCGTCCGCTGGAGGAACTCCTCCCACTTCAAGGGGCGGTTGTCCATGGCGGACGGCAGCCGGAAGCCGTGGTCCACGAGGGTCCGCTTGCGGGACATGTCGCCCTCGTACATGCCGCCGATCTGCGGGACGGTCACGTGGGACTCGTCGATGACCAGCAGGAAGTCGTCCGGGAAGTAGTCGAGCAGCGTGTGCGGAGCGGTCCCGGCGGACCGGCCGTCGATGTGCCGCGAGTAGTTCTCGATGCCGTTGCAGAAGCCGACCTGGCGCATCATCTCCACGTCGTACGTCGTGCGCATCCGCAACCGCTGCGCCTCGAGCAGCTTGCCCTGCTTCTCCAGCTCGGCCAGCCGGTCTGCCAGCTCGAGCTCGATGCCGGAGACCGCGCGCTCCATCCGCTCGGGCCCGGCGACGTAGTGGGTCGCGGGGAAGACGAAGACCTCGGTGTGCTCCTCGATCACCTCGCCCGTGAGCGGGTGCAGGGTCATCACCCGCTCGATCTCGTCGCCGAACATCTCGACGCGGACCGCGAGCTCCTCGTAGACCGGGAAGACCTCGATGGTGTCGCCGCGCACCCGGAAGGTCCCGCGCGTGAAGGCGAGGTCGTTGCGGGTGTACTGCACGTCGACGAGCTTGCGGAGCAGCTTGTCCCGCTCGATGGACTCGCCCACGGTCAGCTTGACCATGCGGTCGACGTACTCCTGCGGCGTCCCGAGGCCGTAGATGCAGGAGACCGAGGCGACCACGATCACGTCGCGGCGGGTCAGCAGCGACATGGTGGCCGAGTGCCGGAGCCGCTCGACCTCCTCGTTGACGCTCGAGTCCTTCTCGATGTAGGTGTCCGTCTGCGGGACGTAGGCCTCGGGCTGGTAGTAGTCGTAGTAGCTGACGAAGTACTCGACCGCGTTGTGCGGGAGCAGCTCGCGGAACTCGTTGGCGAGCTGCGCCGCGAGCGTCTTGTTCGGGGCCATCACCAGCGTGGGGCGCTGCACCTGCTCGACGAGCCAGGCCGTCGTCGCGCTCTTGCCGGTGCCGGTCGCGCCGAGCAGGACGACGTCCGGCTTGCCCTGCTCGAGACGCTTGGTCAGCTCGGCGATGGCCGCCGGCTGGTCGCCGGCGGGCTCGTAGTCACTGACGACCTCGAACTTCCGCGCGGACCGCCTCAGGTTGGTGTCCAGCCGCGGCACGCTCGGGCGGACCCCATGGGATCCCTTGATCTCTGCCGGCATCCCTCCACGGTACGTCCGGCCTCCGACAGCCTTGCGGGCTCAGCCGGCGGCGTAGAGCCCCTTCGCCTTGGACAGGGCACGCCACTGCTGGCCGCCGGTCGTCTGCCAGGACCAGAGCGACACCGAGCGGGCGCCCCACTTCTTGGCCGTGAGCAGGAACGAGCGGACCGACAGGTACGGGTGGGGGTCGGCCCTGAGGTACGGCGCGTCGAGCCGACCGTCGTACCCCTGACCGACCGGCATGACCGGCTTGTGGAACTTCTTGAAGTACGCCATCGACTGGGCCGTCACCGCTGCGGGCGACCGGTTGTACCAGTAGGCCATCGGGATGATCGCGTCGGCGCGGCGGGCAGTGCTCGCGTAGGGGTAGCGGCCGCGTCGCACCTCGCTCGGCCACGGCACGGTGGCCAGGATGGCGACGTCGCGCGGCAGCCAGTGCCGGAGCTCGTCGTAGTAGCGGATCACGTTGCTGCTGTTGATCCGGGTGCCTTCGGCGGCTGTCTCGATGTCGGGGGCTACCGCCGCGATCCGCGGGCAGCCCCTGCATCGAAAGCGGGCCGCCATCGCGAGCCGCCGGGCGTCGACTTCCGGGTTGCGCAGGTTCGCGAAGTCCCAGGCGATGACCCGGATGCCGGTGCCCTGGGTGGCCGGGAGGATGCGGTGCAGGGCCGGCGAGCCGATCGGGCCCATCTTGCTGGACCCTGTCTGGACGAACAGGTGGGACAGTCCCGCGGCCCGGGCCCGCGCCACGATCGACCTGCCGTTGCCGCCCTGCGAGCGGTCGAAGTCGTGCAGCCACATGCCGGTGCCGGTGGGCAGCCAGCGGACGACCCGGGCCGGCTTGTGCGAGACCGGCTTGCGGACGGCGGGCTTGCGGGCCGGCTTGGCGGGCTTGGCCGCCGGGCTCGGCGGCAGCGTCACGATGCGCGGGGAGACCTGCGACGTGAGCCGGATCGACGTCGTGGCGGGAGGCGCGGCCGGCTCGGAGGAGCCAGTGTGCAGCGCCCCCAGACCGGTCACGAGGACGGCCAGGATGAAGCCGGCGAGAAAGCGGGTGCTGGGGCTGCGGAGAGACGACGGAGCGGCGTGTCTGGGGGACGGCACCCGGGCAACACTAACTGGCGTTTCGGCCCGCTCTGGCCAAAACACCTGTCGCGCTTGCGTTAGGAACCTGTTGCCCACACCTACGTCTCGGCCAAACCTCGGCCGAACACAATGTCACCGGGCCGCCAGGCCCAAGTCACCTGCGAGAGCCCGCACCTGCTCCGCGAGCTGCCCGAGCGTGCCGCTGTTGTCGATCACCCTCGTCGCGCTGGCCAGCCTGGTCCGGCGGTCGGCCTGCGACGCGATCCGGGCGCGGGCATCCTGGTCCGTCATGGCCCGCAGCTCGACGAGCCGCTGCACCTGCACCTCGACGGGCACGTCGACGACCACCACCTCGTCGTACCTCTCCTCCATGTGCGACTCGACGAGCAGCGGCACGTCATGCACGAGCACCGTCGCCCCGTCGGCCTCCGCCGCCGCCCATCGCTGCATCGACAGGTCGCCGATGAGCGGGTGCAGGATCGCTGACAGCGCTGCGCGCCTGGCCTCGTCCGCGAAGACCAGCCCACCGAGCGCCTCCCGGTCCAGCGTCCCGTCGGCCCGCTGCACCGCGGGACCGAACTCCGCCACGACCGCGGCCAGCCCCGGCGTCCCCGGCTCCACCACCTCGCGCGCGAGCAGGTCGGCATCGACGACCACCACCCCCGGGTACGACGAGAGCAGCCGTGACACGGTCGACTTGCCCGACCCGATGCCACCTGTGAGACCGACCTTCAGCACGGGTGCGAGGGTAGGCGGATGACCTTCCTGGACTTGCACGTGCCCGGTTCCCCCCTGCTGATCCCGAACCCGTGGGACGCCGGCTCCGCCCAGCTGTTCGAGCGACTGGGGGCGCGGGCACTCGCCACGACGTCGTCCGGGTTCGCCGCGACGCTCGGCCACCGCGACGGTGACGTGACCCTCGAGCAGGTCCTCGCGCACTGCCGCCAGCTGGTCAAGGCGGTCGCCGTCCCCGTGTCGGCCGACTTCGAGAACGGCTACGGCGACCCTGCCGTCACCTACGCGCAGGCCGCGGCCACCGGTCTCGCCGGCGCGTCCATCGAGGACTGGAGCGGCACAGCGCTCTACCCCCTGGACGAGGCGGCCGCGCGGGTCGCAGCGGCCCGGGCGGCGGCGCCCGGTCTCGTCCTGACCGGCAGGGCAGAGGGGTACCTGCGCGGCAACCCGTCGCTGGCGGACGCGATCGCGCGGTTGCAGGCCTACGCCGAGGCGGGCGCGGACGTGCTCTACGCGCCGGGGCTCACCGACGTCGGCGAGATCCGGACGCTGGTCGCAGAGGTGGGCAAGCCGGTCAACGTGCTGCTGCTGCCCGGGATGTCGGTCGCCGAGCTCGCGGCCGCCGGGGTCGCCAGGGTCAGCGTGGGTGGCTGGCTCGCGTGGACCGCCTGGGACGCCGCTGCCGCGTCAGCCCGCGCTTTCCTCGCCGGGCAGACCGACTGGCTCGCCACCGCCGTACGCGGCCGTGCTGAGGCCCGCCCCGTCATCGGCTGACCCCAGCCCCCGATGAAAGGAAACTGCGCTGGCGATCCGAGGTCGGAATCGCCAGCGCAGTCTCCATTCATGCGCCGGGGGGGTGGGGGTTACTGGCCGCCGGAGAGCTTCTCGCGGAGGGCCTGCAGGGCCTCGTCGGAGGCGAGGGCGCCGGACGGGCCAGGAGCGGCGGGGGCAGCGGTGTCGCCATCCGCTGCCTCGCCCTCCTCGCCGGACGCCGAGGAGTAGGTCGTCGGCTCGGAGGCCGCAGCGTCCTCGGCCGCCATCCGCTTGATCTGCTCCTGGTGCTGCTCGAACCGCTTCTGCGCCTCGGCGTACTGGGCCTCCCAGCGCTCGCGCGCCTCGTCGTGCCCCGGCAGCCACTCGCCCGTCTCGGGGTCGAAGCCCTC
>JBHEMB010000019.1:0-6582 GCA_046262855.1 Mycobacteriales bacterium
CGTAAGGGGCTGGCGGACGTCAGGGGTGGGGGTTGATATAGATCGGCCTTAGTCCTTCACGGACACCTCCGGAGGTGCTTGGAAGGGACCGTCAGGTTCAGTCCAACTGAAGGTCGGCGTTAGCGCGCCTGGCCTTCCGGCACCCCCGGAGGTGGGTCCCGTGGTCGTTCAAGCGTGCCCTGTCACAGCCTCGACAGTCGTCGTGGCAGTCGATGTCGGCAAGACCGAGTTCGCGTTCTCCGTCACCAACGCCAGCCGTGCCCTGCTTCTCAAGCCGCGGACCGGCTGCCCTATGACGGCTGGCTCACTTCGGCAGGTCATCACCGACATCACAGCCGTGCTGCCTGCCGGCGCAGTGTTGAAGGTCGGGATTGAAGCGGCTGGGCACTACCACCGGCCATTGCTGGGCGCCGGGTCGTGGCCGGACGGGTGGGAGCTGCTCGAGCTCAACCCCGGCCACGTCACTGAGCAGCGGAAGGTGTTGGGCAAGCGCACCATCAAGACTGACGTGATCGACCTGCAGGCCATGACCGAGCTGCTGCTCGCTGGTCGTGGGCTTCCCGTCCGCTCCAGCTCGATGGTCCTGACCGAGCTCACGGCCTGGTCGGCCCATCGGACAGGACGTGTCGCGCTGCGCACCGCCACCAAGAACCAGCTCCTCGGTCAGCTCGACCGGACCTTCCCAGGTCTCACTCTCGCGCTGCCTGATGTCCTCGGCACGAGGGTCGGGCGCCTGGTCGCCACGGAGTTCAGCGACCCCGCCCGGCTGGCAGCCCTCGGCAGCAACAGGTTCATCCGATTCGGCAAGACACGGGACCTGCAGATCCGCAGATCCACTGCAGACAAGCTGATCCAGGCCGCGAAAGATGCCCTGCCGACCGCGGACGCGACGGTGGCCCGGCAGGTCCTGGCCGCCGACCTGGCGCTGCTCGCCGACCTCGACCTGCAGGTCGCCCAGGCCACCGCGCAGCTCGCCCGGCTGGTGCCGCTGAGCCCGTTCGCGCCGCTGCTCACCGTCCCCGGCTGGGGAGCCGTGCGGGTCGGGAACTACGGCGGCGCGCTGCGCGACCCGAGCCGGTTCGACACTTACCGCCAGATCTACCGCAGCGCCGGTCTCAACCCGATTCAGTACGAGTCCGCTGGTAAGCGCCGCGACAGTGTCATCAGCCGAGAGGGCAGCGTCGAACTGCGCCGCGCGCTCATCGACCTCGGCCTCGGTCTGTGGTTGACCGAGCCAGCAGCGAAGGCCCGTGGCCTCGAGCTCCGCGCACGCGGCAAGGCCGGCGGCGTGATCGCCTGCATCATGGCGCACCGGGCCAACCGCATCGCGTTCGCGCTCGTCCGCGACCAGCAGCCCTACGACGCCGCCAAGTGGACTCAGGAGGCCTGACCCAAGCCCTTCACAACACCCGCCGCTCGTGACAGGCTCGGTGGTGAGAAGGACCCGGACCAGACGCCGCTGGGGTTATGGCAGGCCGAAAGGTCATGCCGCTTCTAACTTGGCGCCCGGGTCCTTCCTCACTGCAGCAGCCCGGACGAAGCCAGCTGACCCAACCCGCGGTTGAGGTCGCATACGTCAACGTGGGCGCTACAACACCCCGACGCCAACGACACCCGGCGCACACAGAACCAACGCCACGCTCCGCGGCAGCGGAGCCGCTGCCGCGCGCCCCAATCCAGCTACTTGACAGGCCTACAGCCAGTTAGCTGGCGCGGCGGCGGCGGGTGACGGTGGGGCGCTCGGCGAGCTCAACGGGAGCCTCGTCGGCGGGGGACAGCATCCCGAAGCGCATCTTCTTGGTGTGCTCCAGGCTGTCCTCGATGAGCGCGCGGTTGGTGCGCAGCAGGTCACCGGTGATGCCGCCGAGCACGGACAGGAACGACGCGAGCAGGAACACCGCGCCGAGGAGCAGTGACTGCAGGTGGCTGCCGTGGCTCGACTCCGAGGCCACGATCACGGCGTACCGCACGAAGGGCACCAGACCGAGGATCCCGAACAGCGCTGCGAAGGCACTGAAGATCACGTACGGCTTGTACATGATGTAGGCGCGGATGATGGCCCCGGCCGACTTGAGCACGTGCTGGTAGGTGCTCTTGAACAGCCTCGACTCGCGGGTCTTCGCGTTGGTCGTCACCGGGATGCTGGTGATGGCGAGCTTCTTGTTGCCCGCCTGGATGATCGTCTCCATGCAGTAGGAGAACCGCGTGATGGTGTTGAGCAGCATCAGGCTGTCGCGGCTGTAGGCGCGGAAGCCGCTGGCCGCGTCCGGGAGGGCAGTGCCGGCAGCCTTGTTGACGATGGTCGAGCCGAACTTCTGGAGCCACTTCTTCGGCCCGCTGAAGTGCTCGACGAGGTGCACCTGCCGGTCGGCGATGACGATGTCGGCGCGGCCCTCGATGATCGGCTGGACCAGGTCGGTGATGCGCTCCTGCGGGTACTGGTTGTCGCCGTCGGTGTTGACGACGATGTCCGCCCCGAGCTCGAGGGCACGCTGCACGCCGTCGTGGAAGGAACGGCCGAGCCCCCGGTTGCGGGCGTGCCGCACGAAGTGCGTGACGCCGTGCTCCTGCGCCACCTCGACGGTGCGGTCGGTCGAGCCGTCGTCGATGATCAGGATGATGATCTCGTCGATCCCCGGGATTTCCTTGGGGATGCTCGTCAGCACCAGCGGGAGGGTCTCCTCCTCGTTGAGGCAAGGGACCTGAACGACCAGACGCACGCGCGCCATCCTAGTGGCCACAGGTCCCTCCCCTAGGCTGCGACGCGTGCCCCCGCCCGGTGATCGCTTCCGGCTGCGCGGGCTCTTCCGGGGCGTGCCGGCCGTCGTGTGGTTGCTCACAGGCACTTTCGCCGCGCTGCTGCTGCTGCACACCGCCATCACGCCCCTCTACCGCGCGCCCGACGAGGCCCGGCATGTCGACCAGGTGCTGGCGCTGCGCGAGGGCCGAGGCTACCCGCCGCCGGGCAAGGAGGTGCTGAGCCAGGAAGTGCTGGGCTCCTACTGGGCCGCCGGGTACGCCTCCGAGGGCCCCAACGGCATCGGGGTGCCGGACCCACGCACCGACATCCGCACCCCGCTCCCGCTGCAGCGCGACAAGGCGCCCGACCTGGCGCACGCACCGGCGTACAAGGACGTCCCGCCGCTGCAACGGCCGCTCGCGCAGCTCAACCAGATGACCCAGCACCCGCCGCTCTACTACGCGATCGGCGCCGCGGTCCTCTGGGTCATGCCTGACGACCAGGACCTGCCGTTCCCCTGGGTCATCGGGATCCTGCGGCTGCTCTCCGTCGCCTGCCTGGTGCTGCTGCCGCTGCTCGCCTTCGCAACCGCCCGCCGGCTCGGGCTCGCGCCCCCCGCCTGCGTCACCGCCGCCGTCGTACCGCTCGCGATACCGCAGCTCGCGCACGTCGGGAGCGCTGTGTCGAACGACAGCCTGCTGATCGGGCTGATGTCGGTGCTCACCGTCGCGCTGACCTTCGTCGCGACCGGTGACCTCAGCAAACGCACTGCCCTGTACGTCGGACTGCTGACCGCTGCGGCCCTGTTCACCAAGGCGTTCGCGCTCGCGGCCCTGCCGTGGATCGTCGTCGCGTACGGCGTGGCGCTGTGGCGGACCCGGTCGCGGCTGGCCGTCGGCGGCGCGATCGTGGCTGGGGCCACCAGCCTGCTCGGCGGCTGGTGGTACGTCGTGAACGTGCTGCGCTACGGCTCCGTGCAGTCGGAGCAGACCGTGCAGCGCAACTACCACGAGGCGCCCCCCGGGTTCTCTCCGTCGCTGGCGACGTACCTGCACCGCTTCGCGAGCCAGGTGTCGCAGCGGTTCTGGGGCGAGTTCGGCTACCTCGAGATCCCGCTGCCCCCAGCGTTCACGACCACGGCGACCGTCGTCCTGCTGGCGCTGCTCGTGCTGGGTGCCGTGTCGATCCGGCCGCTGCTGCCGGGGCTGTCGCTGCTGGCGCCGCTGCTGCTGGTCGCGGCCATCATGATGGCCGGGACGTACGGCCTGTACCGGAAGTACGCGATCTTCCCCGGACTCCAGGGGCGCTACCTGTTCCCCGCCCTTGCCGCGGTCAGCGTCCTCGTCGCTGCGGGGCTGTTCCTGGTGAGCCGCCGGTTCGCCCCGCTCGTCGCGCTGGTGCTGGCGGGCGGGGCGCAGGTGTACGGCAGCAGCTACGAGCTCGACAAGTTCTGGGGTGGCAGCCTACGGACCGTGGCGGCGTGGTCGTGGTACCCCGGCTTCCTCGTGTACGTGGTCTTCGCCCTGCTGGTCGCAGGTGCGGTCGGCGCCCTCGGGCTGATGGTGAGAGAGGTGCCGAGGTGAAGCGGGTTCCCGCCATCGTCTGGGTGCTGGTCGGGCTCAACGCCGCACTGCTGTCGGTCTACGCGCTGCTGTTCCCGCCGTACACCGGCTTCGACGAGCCGCAGCACGTGGACATGACCATCCACGTCGCCAAGGGCGAGACCTGGCCGTGGCCGGGGCCCGGCGAGCTGCCGCTGTCGACCCCGGTCGCCAACTCCTCGAACCCGGTGTACTTCGACGCTCGCGGGCCGATCCACCAGCAGCCGTTCGACGACGCGTTCATCGGCGACCGCGGCTCGCGCAAGACCCTCGCCGAGCTGGCCTCCCCACGACCGACCGTGGCCAACTACCCGAACCAGATGGTGCAGCACCCCCCGGCTTACTACGCCATCGCAGCCGTCGTCCTGAAGGCCTGGCCGGGGCCGATCGAGGACATGCCGTACGACCGGGTCGTCGGGTTGCTGCGGCTGCTGAGCGTCGCGCTGCTCGCGCCCCTGCCGCTGCTGTTCTGGAAGGGCATCTCGCGGCTCGCGGAGCCGCCGATCGCGGTGATGGGGGCGGTGCTCAGCCTCGGCATCCCGGGCCTGACCAGGATCGGAGCCAACGTCCAGAACGACGACCTGCTCGTCCTCGCGGTCACGGGGCTCATGGTGGCGCTGATCCGCGTGGTGACAGGCGATCTCGGTCGCAGGACCGCGATCGCGGTCGGGTTGCTCACCGCCCTGTCGCTGTTCACCAAGGGCTTCGCGCTCGTGCTGCCCGTGGTGCTCGTCGCGGCGTACGCGGTGCACCGGCGAAAGGGTGTCAGGCCCGGCCTGTGGGCGCTGGGGGTCGGCGGTGCCCTGGGCGGGCCGTGGTACCTGATGAACCTGATCCGGTTCGGCAAGCTCCAGGTCGAGGGCCTCGGGGAGACCGCGGACGCGCAGTTCCGGGCGGAGTCGGCCACGCCGGGGCCGCACACGATGACCGGCTACGTCGACCACGTCGGCGGGCTCCTGAACCGCCGCTTCTGGGGTGCCATCGGGATCATGGACAAGCCGTTCCTGCCGCTGTGGCTCGGCTGGGCGCTCACCATCGTGGTGACCGCGCTCATCGTGCTGGCGCTGGTGCGCTCGGGTCAGCGGGGACGGCTCGCCGTGCTGCTGCTCCCCGTGCCCCTCATGCTCGTCATCGTCGTCTTCGGCAGCCTGCACTGGTGGCGCTTGAACGGCGGCCTGCCGGGCGTGCAGGGCAGGTACCTGTACCCGGGATTGCTCGGCACCGTCGCGGTGGTGTGCCTAGGCGCCCGCGAGCTGCTCCGCTCGCGTCGCAACCTGGCGCCGCTGCTCGGGTTCGCGGTCGCCGCGCTGCTGCAGCTGTGGGCGCTCGAGATCATCCTGCGCACCTACTGGGTGCCGGGCCACGACATCGGTGCGGGTCTCAAGAGCATCTTCCACTGGTCGCCGTGGCCGCCCGTGATGACCGCGATCCCCTTCCTGGGTGTGGCCGTCTTCGGCGGGTGGGCCCTGCTGCTGTGCGCCCAGGGAGCGTTCGCGCGCGTGATCGACGGAGAGTTTGCGCACTCTGCGGCCCCTCAGCAGTGAGCTGACGCCCCGTGGATCACCGCGGGGGCGAGGTGCCGACGAACGGGAAGGCCTCGGTGCCAGGCTCGAACCCGAGGTCGGAGTACAGGGCGGTGGCCGCGTCGGCGAAGGCCTCTCCGCTGCCTTCGCAGATGCCGTCCAGCCCGGTCAGCTCCGTGGGGTGGTTACGGGCTGTCATGAAGACCTGCTGACCGTGGGCGACGAGCCAGCTGCGGTCGGCCGCGAACGCATCCGGGTCCTGCGGGCCGCAGGTGCGGTCGAGCAGGCGCTTGAGCGCGCGCGTGTTGAGTTCCTCATCGCGGGCGACGAGCTGCCGCTGCCAGGACTCCAGCCGGCGTGCGCTCGCTGCGGCCAGCAGGTGCCCGAGGACGGCCGCCCGGTCCTCGACCGGACCGCTCCCGGTGCGCGCGACGAGCTGCCAGAAGGCGCGCTCGTCGAGCACGTCGCCCGGGACGGCCGACCCGCCGGCGCAGCCGACCACGAGCGCGAGCAGCAGTGCGGCCGCTCTCACCTACTGCTTCGGCGCCTTCTCGAGTGCCGCCTGCAACCGGTCGAGGAAGTCGTCGGTCCACATCGACCCGGCCCCGTTGACCCCGGCGAAGGTCCGCTCGACCAGCTCGACCACGGTCACCTTGGACTTCACGATCTCCTCGATCATGCGGTCGCGCGCCTTGTCGTAGAAGCCGGGGTCCTCGCC
>JBHEMB010000020.1:0-16284 GCA_046262855.1 Mycobacteriales bacterium
CATCGAGGTGGACCCGTTCGAGCCGAGCGCCTCGGAGACCTGACGCAGCGCGTACGGGAAGTCCTCGCGCGAGGGCAGCACGGGCACCAGGGCCCGCTCGGCCAGCGCGCCGTGACCGATCTCGCGGCGCTTCGGCGAACCGACCCGGCCGGTCTCACCGGTCGAGAAGGGCGGGAAGTTGTAGTTGTGCATGTAGCGCTTGCGCGTCTCGGGGTTGAGCGTGTCGACCATCTGCTCCATGCGGAGCATATTCAACGTGGTGACACCCATGATCTGGGTCTCGCCGCGCTCGAACAGCGCCGAGCCGTGCACGCGGGGCAGCACCTCGACCTCGGCGGCCAGCTGGCGGATGTCCTCCAGGCCACGGCCGTCGATGCGGACCTTGTCGGTGACGATGCGCTTGCGGACGACCTTCTTGTTCACGGACTTGAAGGCCGAGGAGACCTCGCCCTCGCGGCCCTCGAACTTCTCCGCCAGGTCGGCCAGCACCGCGGCCTTGAGCTCGTCGGTGGCGGACTCCCGCTCCTGCTTGCCGGCGATCTTCATGATCTCGGTGAGCTTGGCCTCGGCAGCACCCTCGACGGCGTCGTAGACGTCGTCCTGGTACTCGAGGAAGACCTGGAACTCCAGGGGCTCCTTGGGAGACTTCGCCTGCAGCTCCAGCTGCGCCTTGCAGACGGCCGCGATGGCCGGCTTGGCGGCCTCGAGGCCCGCGGCGACGATCTCCTCCGTGGGAGCGGTGCCGCCACCGTTGATGACCTCGTAGACGTTCTTGGTGGCCTCGGCCTCGACCATCATGATCGCGACGTCGCCGTCCTCGAGCATCCGGCCCGCGACGACCATGTCGAACGTCGCGTCCTCCAGCTCGCTGTGGGTCGGGAAGGCGACCCACTCGCCGTTGATGCAGGCGACCCGGGTCGCGCCCACCGGACCGGTGAACGGCAGTCCGGACAGCAGCACCGCCGCGGCAGCCGAGTTGATCGCCAGCACGTCGTACAGGTGGTCCGGGTTGAGGGCCAGGACGGTCGAGACCACCTGGACCTCGTTGCGCAGGCCCTTCTTGAACGACGGGCGCAGCGGCCGGTCGGTGAGGCGGCAGGTGAGGATGGCGTCCTCGGAGGGCCGGCCCTCACGACGGAAGAAGGAGCCGGGGATCTTGCCGGCGGCGTACATCCGCTCCTCGACATCCACCGTCAGGGGGAAGAAGTCGAGGTTTTCCTTGGGCCGCTTCGACGCGGTGGCCGCGGACAGGACGAGGGTGTCGTCCTGGTAGATCGTCACCGAGCCGGCGGCCTGCTTGGCCAGCCGACCGGTCTCGAACCGGAGCGTGCGGGTGCCGCCAGGGTTCTGGATGACGGCATCGGCGAACTCCGAGCCGTAGATGTTGCTCTCGCCCGTCATGGGCTTCTCCTCTTTTGTCACGCGCTGTGCGCGGAATGTTGTCTCGCGCCCGGTAGGAGGTTCCGGTCTTCAGTGGAAGCGCCTCAGTCTCTGCTGAGCCGCTACTCCCGAGGACCGGTTCCGGGGTGCTGCTCCCGGGCGCTCGCCCCTTGATGTGGGGGTCTGGTGTCGCAGGAGGGTTCTCCTACGACGAAGGGGAGCACCCGTCTGTGGGGGCTCCCCTGTCGTTCCTAGCGGCGGATCTCGAGACGCTGGATGATCGTGCGGTAGCGCTCGATGTCTGTCTTCTGGAGGTAGTTCAGCAGGCGCTTGCGCCGGCCGACCAGCGCGAGCAGGCCACGACGCGTGTGGTGGTCGTGCTTGTGCTCCTTGAGGTGCTCCGTGAGGTCGCGGATGCGCTTGGTGAGCATCGCGATCTGCACCTCGGGCGAGCCGGTGTCGCCCTCAGCCGTGGCGTACTCCGCCATGATGGTCTTCTTCTGCTCTGTGGTGAGCGCCACGGTTCTCCTCGTGTGTCAGGGCGCGCCCGAGGTCTTCTTCACCCGGGTGGACGATCGCGCTGCTGACCACGCTACCAGCGAGCGTGCCGGGCCGACTCCCGGCCAAGCCCGAACGGGGCTCAGACCGCCGCGCCCTCGAAGAGGTAGGACAGGTAGCGCAGCAGCTCGTCGGCCTCGAACGGCTTCGGCAGGAAGTAGTCGACGCCCTCCGTCCATGCCTGCCACTGCTGCGTGTCGTCGGCCGCAGCCGTCAGCATGACGACCGGGAGCCCGATGCCATGCTCGCCGGCCCGGATGCGCTGCAGGACCTCGTGCCCGTTGAGGCCCGGCATCATCACGTCGAGGACGACGCAGTCCGGACCGCTGGCCTCGATCGCGGCCAGCGCGGCGTAGCCGTCAGCGACGGCCTCCACCTCGTAGCCCTCGACCGTCAGCACGTCCGTGACGAGCTGACGGACGCTCGGCTCGTCATCGACGACCAGGATCTTCGGCACGACCAACTCCCTGCAGACGGCGGCGTTCACTGGTCACAACGTCGGCGTTCACGAACGCCGTTTGGTCACCCAATCGGGTGAGAGACGAGTTCCCGCGTGCGTTCCACATCGATCGCCATCTGCGCCACGAGCGGCTCGACGCCGTCGAAACGGAGCGTGTCGCGCAGCCGCGCGGTGAACGAGAGCCCGACGTGCTCGCCGTACAGGTCTCCGTCGAAGTCGAGCACGTAGGCCTCGACCCGGCGCTCGGCACCGGCGAACGTCGGGTTGGTGCCGATGCTGATCGCGGCCGGCAGCAGCTCCTTGCCGCGCGCCAGCCGCCCCGCGTAGATCCCGTCCGCCGGCACGGCGCTCCAGGGCAGTGGCTCCAGGTTGGCGGTCGGGTAGCCGATGTCGCGCCCGCGCTGGTCGCCGCGGACGACGACTCCGTGGATGCGGTGCTCCCGTCCCAGCGCCTCGTTCGCGCCCGCGATGTCGCCGGCGGACACGCACGAGCGCACGTACGTCGAGGACCAGGTCGTCTGGGCCGTTCCCTGCAGCGGGAACGGCTCGACGCTGAACCCCCACCGACGGCCGTTCTCGGCGAGCGACTCGACGGTGCCCTTGCCCTGGTTGCCGTAGCGGAAGTTCTCCCCCACGACGACCGCGCTCGGGTGCAACCGCTCGACGAGGATCTCGTGCACGAACTCCTGGGCGGTCAGCCGCATGAAGTCGAGGGTGAACGGCAGCACGCAGAACACGTCCACGCCGAGCTCCTCGACCAGATCGGCCTTGTAGCGCTGGCCCGTCAGCATCGGCGGGTGGCTCCCGGGCCGGATGACCTCGATCGGGTGCGGGTCGAACGTGAGCACCACGCTCGGCACCTTGAGCTCGGCGGCCCGCTCGACCGCCCGCGAGATGATCAGCTGGTGGCCTCGGTGGACGCCGTCGAAGACGCCGATGGTCACCACGCAGCGCCCCCACTTGGTGGGGATGCCCTCGACGCCACGCCAGCGCTCCACGCGACCACCCTAGAGGGGGGTGCCTTCACGTGTTGACAGCTGCCACACCTGAGCAGGGCTCAGCACGCTCGCAAGGGGCCGGGGCTTGACCAGGGAGTGTGAAGAGGTGAAGGCACGGGGTCTTCAGGCGGGGCGGAAGACGACGGTCGGCCTGGCCACGTCGTCGGCGTCCTCGACGAGGGCGACGCAGAGGTCGCCGTCGAACGCACCCACGACACCGGGTACGCCGGTGGGCGCGAGCTTCTTGCCGTAGGACAGCGCGACCGCCTCGTCCGCCGACAGCACGCGGACAGGGAACGCCGCTCGAACGGCCGCGTCCAGCGGCAGCACCCGGGCGTCGTCCCACGGCTCCAGCGGTGCGGCCTGGCGCAGGTCGAACGGGCCGACCCGGGTGCGGCGCAGCGCCGTCAGGTGGCCGCCGACGCCGAGCGCGGCGCCCAGGTCACGGGCGAGGGCGCGGACATACGTGCCGCTCGAGCAGGTCACCGTGACGTCGAGCTCGTCGCCGCGCCGGGCCTGCAGGTCGAACCCGGAGACCGTGACAGGCCGGGCCTTGAGCTCCACGGACTCGCCTGCCCGCACCCGCGCGTAGGACCGCACGCCAGCCACCTTGATCGCGCTCACCGACGACGGCACCTGGAGCAGATCCCCTGTCAGTACGGCGATCTCGCGCGCGATGTCGTCATCGCTCACGTGTGCGGCAGCGACCGTCTCGACGATGTCGCCCTCCGCATCGTCCGTGACGGTCGTCTGCCCGAGGCGGATGGTCGCCTCGTAGGTCTTGTCGGTCAGCGCGAGGTGGCCGAGCAGCCGGGTGGCCTTGCCGATGCCGAGCAGCAGCACGCCCGTCGCCATCGGGTCGAGGGTCCCCGCGTGCCCGACCTTGCGCGTGCGTGCCAGCCGCCGCGTCTTGCCCACGACGTCGTGCGAGGTCCAACCCGCCGGCTTGTCGACGACGAGCAGTCCGTCGGGCGCCGCTGAGCTCACGTGGGCTGGTGGGGTGCCGCGGCCAGGGCGAGCCGCAGCCGCGCCATCGTGTCCGGGAGCGACTCCTGCGACGTGTAGCCGGCGGCAAAGCGGTGCCCGCCGCCGCCGAGCGCGGCACAGACGGCGCCGACGTCGACGGCCCCCTTCGACCTGGTGGACACCTTCAGCAGCCCGTCCTCCGGGTCGGTCTTGAGCACCACCGCGACCTCGGCCTCGCGGGCCGAGCGCACGACGTCGATCACGCCCTCGACGTCGGACAGTGCCAGTCCGAAGCGGTCGAGGTCCTCGACGCCGACGGCGGTCCAGACCAGGCCGAGACCGCCGACCTCGTCGGCCTCGAGCACGGCGCGTGCGCACACGAGGCCGAGCAGCTTCACGTAGCCGAAGGAGGCGGTGTCCCAGATGTCACGGCTGATGACGTCGTGCCGGATGCCCGTGGCCAGCAGCCGGGCCGCGAGCTCGTGCACCGCGGGTGTCGTGGCGGCGTACTTGAACGACCCGGTGTCCGTGACCACGCCGGTGTAGACGGCCGCGGCGATCTCGGCGGTCAGCTCCCACCCGAGCAGGTCGAGCAGCTCCACCACCATGGCCGAGGTGGCGGCCGCGTCGAGGTCGACGAGGTTGACCGTGCCGAAGCGCGTGTTCGTCACGTGGTGGTCGATGACGAGGACGTTGCGCGCCCGGGCGACCCGGTCGGCGAGTGAGCCGAGCCGGTCGACCGAACCGGTGTCGAACGTGACGAGCAAGAGCGGCTCGGCCGGCACCTGCGACGCCGGCACCAGCAGGTCGATGCCGGGCAGCGACCGGTAGGCCACCGGCACCTCGAAGGGCTCGCTGCCCCAGGACGCGACGACCCGCTTTCCCTGGCTGCGCAGCGCCATCCCCAGCGCGAGCATGGAGCCCAGGGCGTCGCCGTCGGGGCTGACGTGGCAAGCCAGGACGACATCGTCGTGCCCCTTGACGAGCGCCGCCGCCTCGTCCCAGACGGTCACTCCGGGTCGTCCGTGACCGGTCGCGGCGCCCGGTAGGGATCGGGGTCGCCGGCGGGCGCGGCCGAGGAGGCGAGCTCCTGCACCCGGGCGTCCTCGGCACGGGCCGCCGCGAGCAGGTCCTCGATCCGGTCCGCGGTCTCGGGGACCACATCGGCGACGAAGGCCAGCGACGGCGTGTAGCGGACGCCGGTCTGCTTGCCGACGGTGCTCCGCAGCACCCCCTTGGCGGACTCGAGCGCCATCGCGCTGTCGGCACGGGCGAGCTCATCGCCGTACACCGTGTAGTAGAGCGTGGCTTCCCGGAGGTCGGGCGTGACCTTGGCATCGGTGATGGTGACCATCCCGAGCCGAGGGTCCTTGACCTGCGTCTCGAGGGTGGCCGCGACGATCTCGCGGATGCGGACAGCGAGCTTGCGGGCCCGTGCGACGTCAACCATCAGTCCTCCTCTCCGAAGAGCCGCTGTCGGGCGGACAGCACCTCAAGCTCAGGCCGGTTCGCCACGAGCCGCTCGCAGGCGTCCAGCACCTGTTGTGCGTGCGCGGCATCCGCGGCCACCACGGCAACCCCGACGAGGGCGCGCCGGTGCAGGTCGAGGTGACCTGCCTCGGCGGCGCTCACGTCGTACTTCCTCTTCAGCTCCGCGACGACGGGCCTGACGACCGACCTCTTCTCCTTCAGGGAGTGCACGTCCCCGAGGAGGAGGTCGAGCGTCAGCGCGCCGACGAACACGACTTACTTACGGGGAACTTCGCGCATCTCGTAGGTCTCGATCACGTCATCGCTCTTGATGTCGTTGAACGAGCCGAGGCCGATACCGCACTCGAAGCCCTCGCGGACCTCGGTGGCGTCGTCCTTGAACCGCTTGAGCGACTCGATCTTGAGGTTCTCGGCCACCACCACACCGTCGCGGATGAGCCGCGCGGAGGAGTTGCGGACGATGGTCCCGGACCGCACCAGCGAGCCGGCGATGTTGCCGAACTTGCTGGACTTGAACACCTCGCGGACCTCCGCGGTGCCCAGCTGGGCCTCCTCGTAGATCGGCTTGAGCATGCCCTTGAGGGCAGCCTCGATGTCCTCGATCGCGGCGTAGATGACCGAGTAGTAGCGGATGTCGACGTGCTCACGGTCGGCCAGCTCGCGGGCGTTGCCCTCGGGCCTGACGTTGAAGCCGATGATGACGGCCTCGGACGCCTTGGCCAGGTTGATGTCGTTCTCCGTGATGGCACCGACACCGCGGCCGATGATCCGGAGGGACACCTCCTCGCCGACGTCGATCTTGAGCAGCGCGTCCTCGAGCGCCTCGACGGAACCCGACACATCACCCTTGAGGATGAGGTTGAGCTGCGTCTTCTCGCCCTCCTTGAGCCGCTCGAACAGCGACTCGAGGGTCGGACGGCCACGGCTCTGCGCGAGGGCGGCGGACCGCTCCCGCGACTGCCGCTGCTCGGCGATCTGGCGGGCGGTGCGGTCCTCGGAGACGACGAGGAAGTTGTCACCGGCGCCGGGGACCGACGTGAAGCCGAGCACCTGGACGGGCTGGGCGGGGCCTGCCTCGGAGACGTTCTCACCGCGCTCGTTGAGCATGGCCCGGACGCGACCGAAGGAGTCGCCGGCGACGATCGAGTCCCCGACGCGGAGGGTTCCGCGCTGCACGAGCACGGTCGCCACGGCACCGCGGCCCTTGTCGAGGCGGGCCTCGATCGCGACGCCCTGGGCTGGCACGGTCGGGTCGGCGGTGAGCTCGAGCGCCGCGTCGGCCGTGAGCAGGATCGCGTCGAGCAGCTGCTCGAGGTTGAGCCCCTGACGGGCCGAGACGTCGACGAACATCGTCTCGCCGCCGTACTCCTCGGCGACCAGGCCGTACTCGGTCAGCTGACCGCGCACCTTGGCCGGGTCGGCGCCTTCCTTGTCGATCTTGTTGACCGCGACGACGATCGGGACGTCGGCAGCCTGCGCGTGGTTGAGCGCCTCGATGGTCTGCGGCTTCACGCCGTCGTCCGCCGCGACGACCAGGACCGCGATGTCCGTCACCTTCGCACCACGAGCACGCATGGCGGTGAACGCCTCGTGACCCGGCGTGTCGATGAAGGTGATCTCGCGGACGCCGCCCTCGACCGGGTGGTGCACCTGGTAGGCGCCGATGTGCTGCGTGATGCCACCGGCCTCACCGGCGGTCACGTCGGTCTGGCGGATGGCGTCGAGAAGACGCGTCTTGCCGTGGTCGACGTGACCCATGATCGTGACGACCGGCGGGCGCGGCATGAGCACGACGTCGTCGTCGTAGTCCCCGCCGAAGGACAGGTCGAAGCGGTCGAGCAGCTCCGCGTCCTCCTCCTCGGGCGTCACGATCTGGACGTCGTAGGACAGGTGCGCACCGAGCAGCTGCAGCGTCTCGTCAGTGCAGGACTGCGTCGCCGTCACCATCTCGCCGAGCTCGGTGAAGACCACCTGCACGAGCGAGCCGGGGTTGGCGTTGATCTTGTCGGCGAAGTCGGAGAGCGACGCGCCGCGCGGGAGGCGGACCGCCTCGCCGTTGCCGCGAGGGACACCTGGGCCCATCGTCGGCGCGGAGAGGTTGTCGAACTCCTGACGCCGCTGCTTCTTCGACTTGCGGCCGCGCACCGGACGGCCACCGCCGCCACGACCGAAGGCACCGGGGGCCGCACCGCCGCGGGCAGCACCGCCACGCGGGCCGCCACCACCGCCGGGACGGCCGGCGAAGCCACCGCCGCCGCCACCACCGGGACGCGCGCCGTAGCCACCGCCCGCGGCACCGCCGGGCCCGCCACCGGGACGACCGCCGGGGCCGCCCGGGCCGCCAGGGCCGGCCGGCCGGGCACTGGGCATGCCGGGTCGGGCACTCGGGCCGCGGGGCGGGAACATGCCGGGGCCGGGACGCGGACCGCCGGGACCGGCAGGACCGCCGCCCGGACGGGGCGGGAACGCGCCGGGGCCGGGACGCGGGCCACCGGGGGCAGGCATCCCAGGGCGGGGCGCAGCCGGACGGGGCGGCATGCCGGGCATCGCACCTGCGCCCGGACGCGGGCCGGCGGGCGAGCCCGGCCGCGGCGGGAGCGGCGCAGCCGGACGCGGCGGCAGCGAGCCGCCGTCCTCCGGCGACGTGAAGGGGTTGTTGCCAGGACGCGGGCCGGGCGCCGCGGCGGGCCGAGCCGGGATCGGGGCTTCCTGCAGGGGCGCGGGCGCCGGGGGTGCCGGGGGTGCCGCCTCTGCGGCGGGTGCCTCAGGCGTCGGGGCGGCGGCCTTCTTGGCCGGCGCCTTCTTCGCGGGTGCCGGCGGCGCAGCTGCAGCGGCAGCGGCCTGGGCCGGGAAGGCCTCCCGCACCTTGCGGGCGACGGGCGGTTCGATGGTGGACGAGGCGCTCTTGACGAACTCCCCGTGGTCGTTCAACCAGGAAAGGAGAGCCTTGCTCTCCATACCGAGCTCTTTGGCGAGCTCGTGGACGCGGGCTTTGCCGGGCACTGTGCTCCTTCTACGAAGGTCTGGCCCGGGTCTTTCCCTGGCCGTCGTTGTTACTGCATGGGCGTGCTCATGTGCTGGTGCTCATCGAGTGCTCATGTGCGCTTCTCGACCTGCTCTCGGAGAGGTGGACGGGTCTGCAGGTGCTCCCTCACGGGACTCGCGTCGAGCGGCCCGGTGACCCGGAGGGCCCGTGCGAACGCTCGGCGACGGTCAGCGAGGTCGACGCAGGCCGGGTCGGGGTGCACGGAGGCGCCTCGTCCCGGCAGGCGACCAGCGGGGTCGACGGTGAGAACACCGTCCACCACGACGACACGTAGCAGGGCTGGCTTCGCGGCGCGGGACCGGCACCCCACACAGGTGCGGACCGGGCCCTCGACGGAAGCCGTTGACGAGTCTACTCCTGAGCGCGGCTCACGCTTCGGGGCCACTCTTACCCTCGGGGCCGGTGCGGGCGGAGGCCTCCGCCTGGGTGTCGCTGGCGGGGTCCGCCTCGGTGTCGCTGGCGGGGTCCGCCTCGGTGTCGCTGGCGGGGTCCGCCTCGGTGTCGCTGTGGATGTCGATCCGCCAGCCGGTGAGGCGGGCGGCGAGGCGGGCGTTCTGGCCCTCCTTGCCGATGGCGAGGCTGAGCTTGTAGTCCGGGACGACGACGCGGGCGGCCCGCTGCACCGGGTCCACGACCGTCACGCTGAGCACGGTGGCGGGCGAGAGCGCCTCGGCGACGAACCGCGCGGGGTCCTCGTGCCAGTCGACGATGTCGATCTTCTCGCCGTGCAGCTCGTTCTGGACGGCGCGCACGCGGGAGCCCTGCGGCCCGATGCAGGCGCCCTTCGGGTTCAGGCCGGCGACCTTGCTGCGGACGGCGATCTTGGTGCGGTGGCCGCTCTCGCGGGCGAGCGCGACGATCTCGACGCTGCCGTCGGCGACCTCGGGGACCTCCCGGGCGAACAGCCCCCGGACGAGGTCGGGGTGGGTGCGTGAGACGGTCACCTGCGGGCCGCGCTGACCGCGGGTGACGGCGACGACACGGCAGGTGAGCCGGCTGCCGTGGTCGTACACCTCCCCCGGCACCTGCTCCGCCGGCGGCAGCACCGCTTCGAGCGCGTCCTCGCGGGTGCCGAGCTTGACCATCACGTTGCGGTTCGGCGGGCCGCCGGGGCGCTGCGGTGCCTGCTGGACGATCCCGCTGACGAGGTCGCCCTCCCTCCCGGCGTACTCACCGAAGGTGACGTCGTGCTCGGCCTCGCGCAGCCGCTGGAGGATGACCTGCTTGGCCGTCATCGCGGCGATCCGGCCGAAGTCGGCGGGGGTGTCGTCGTACTCGCGGGCGACCGTCCCGTCCTCGTTGAGCTCCTGCGCCAGCACGGCGACCTCGCCGGTCTTGCGGTCGAGCTCGACCTTGGCGTGCGGCGCGGCGCCCTCGGTGTGGCGGTACGCCGTGAGCAGCGCCGACTCGATGGCCTGCACCACGAGATCGAGCTTGATGTCCTTCTCGCGCTCGAGGCTCCGCAACGCCGTCATGTCGATCTTCACTGGCCCGCCTCCTGCCTGTTGAACTCCACCTGGACGACGGCGTTGCTGACCTCGGCCTGCAGCAGGGTGCGGGGGGTGCCGTCGACGTCGAGGGTGACGTCGGTGTCGGTGCTGCCGGTGACGCGCCCGGTGAGGGTCTCGTCGGCGAGGGTGACCTTGACCAGCCGACCTTCGGCGCGGCGCCAGTGCCGGGGCTGGGTCAGCGGCCGGTCGACGCCGGGGCTGGTGACCTCGAGCACGTACGCCGTCTCGAGGAGGTCCGGGTTGTCGTCGAGGAGGTCGGACACGGCCCGGGCGACGTCTGCGACGTCGTCGAGGTCCACCCCGCCGTCACGGTCGACGACCACGCGCACGACCCGGCGCTTCCCGGCAGGGGACACGGTGACGTCCTCGAGATCGAAGCCGGTCGCGGTCACGGCGGGTTCGAGGAGCTGCAGGAGCCGAGCGCTGTTCATGAGGCCCCCTTCCGATGAAGTTGGTGTGCAGTTGTCGCTGCCGACCCTAGCGGCTGGCAGGCTTGCGGAGTGCAGCCTTCCCGACGGACCGTCCTCGTCGCGGCGGCTCTCTCGGTCACGGCAGCCTGCCGTCACAGGTCCTCCGGCCAGGCTGTCCCCGACCCCGACGAGGCTCTGCGCGCCGCGGCCCTCGAGCGCGAGCGGCAGCTGCTCGCTGCCTACCAGGCCGTGATGACCGCGCACCCCGCCCTCGCCGCACAGCTGCGCCTGCTGGCGGCGGACAAGGCGGTGCACGTCGCCGCTCTCGGCAGCCCCGGCACCGCCACCTCGAACGTGCGGACTCCGGCCGAGCTGCGTGCCCTTGAGCGCTCGGCCGCGACCGAGCACGGTCGGGCCGCGGTCACCGCCTCCCGGTCGCTGGCTCCGCTGCTCGCCTCGCTGTCCGCCTCGTCGTCGTGCGCTGCGGCGGTGCTGTGAACGAGGCAGAGGTGCTGGGAGAGCTGCTCGCCGCGGAGCACGCCGCCACCTACGCGTACGGCGTGATCGGCGCCCATCTCGACGAGCACCGGCGGGTCATGGTGCTGGCCGGCTACGACGCCCACCGGCTGCTGCGGGACCGGCTGCTGGCCCGGCTGCGCGCCCGCGATCTCGCGACTCCAGGCCCAGCCTTGGCCTACGCGTTACCCGCTGGATCGCCTGTGCAGCAAGCGATCTCACTGGAGACCGACCTGTGCGTGCTGTGGCGTGACCTGGTGGCGGCAACGTACGACGCAGACCTGCGCGCGCTCGCCGTACGCGCTCTTGCCGATACGGCGGTCCGGGCCACCCGCTGGCGCCAGGCCGCCGGCCTCCACCCCGTCACCGTGCCTTGGCCGGGCGCCGTCTGATCGCGGCAGTCGCAGCACCCGACGATGTGACTTTCACCCTGCTCGGGCAGGGCCGAGCTCACCTTCGTCTCCCCGAGGGGCGATCAGAGGGACGGGGCCCAGGTGTCGAGGACGTCGAGCAGGCCCGACAGCTCGGGGATCGCGGCGTCGGGCGTGACGTCGTAGGGGTCGACGTCGCGGCCGGTCAGCAGCACCGCGCGCAGCCCAGCCGCCTGGGCGCCATGCACGTCGTCGCGCGGCCGGTCGCCGACGAAGACGGCGTCCTCCGCGTCCACGTCGAGCTCGGCGAGGAGGGCGCCGAACGCCTCGGCGTGCGGCTTCATGTGTGCGAGGTCGGAGGTGTAGACCCGCGCGTCGAGCAGGTCCAGCAGGCCGGCCTCGGCGAGCCACTTGTCGTGGAGGTCACGGGGCCAGTGCGTGTTGGAGAGCAACCCCGTGCGCCAGCCGCGGTCCCGGCACCCGCGCAGCACGTCGGCCGCACAGGGGTCGTGGTCGACCCGCGCGTCCCAGGCCCCGTGGTAGGCCGCCAGCGCTTCCGCCACCGGCAGGTGCGTCTCGGCAGCGACCGACCGCACGATGTCTTCCGTCGTCCCGCTGCCGGTGCCGTCGCCGGCCCCGACGCGCTCGTCCCACCAGGCGTGCTCGGCATCCAGCAGCCGCTGAGCGAGTGGTTCCGGGTCGTCGGGGGCGAGGACGACCGCGGCGGCGCGCCACATCCCGAGCAGGTCGTCGTTGTTCGACGTGGACAGCGTGCCGCCCCAGTCGAACAGGACCGCCCTGATCAGGACCGAACCTCGGCGACGATCTCGCCGACGGCATCGGCGATCGCGACGGCGCGGCTGGTGCCGGCCTTGCGGTCACGGATCTCCACCGTGCCGTCAGCGGCGAGGGTCTTGCCGACGACGACGTAGGTCGGGATGCCGATCAGCTCCGCGTCCTTGAACGCGACGCCGGGGCTCACCTTGTGCCGGTCGTCGACGAGCACCCGCAGGCCGGCTGCCTCGAGGCCGTCGGCGAGGCGAAGCCCGCCCTCCTGCTGCTCGCCCTGCCCGGCGATCACAACGTGCACGTCGGCGGGCGCAACCGCGCGCGGCCAGATCAGCCCGCGCTCGTCGTAGGACTGCTCGGCGATGGCCGCCACCGCGCGCGAGACGCCGATGCCGTAGGAGCCCATGGTCACGCGCACCGGCTTGCCCTGGGGGCCGAGCACGTCGAGGGAGAACGCGTCGGCGTACTTCCGGCCGAGCTGGAACACGTGCCCGATCTCGATGCCGCGGTCCAGCGACAGCGCGGAGCCGCAGCGGGGGCACGGGTCACCCGTCCGCACCTCGGCGGCGGGCAGGAAGCCGTCGGGTGTGAAGTCGCGGCCCATCACCACGTTGCGGGCGTGCTTGCCCTCGACGTTGGCACCCGTGACCCAGGCAGATCCCTCTGCTACCAGGGGATCGACCACGTAACGCACCCCGAGAGACCCCTGCGGGCCGATGTAGCCGCGCACGAGGCCAGGGTGCTTCGCGAAGTCCTCGCCCTCGAAGGCCACGACTTCGGCGGGCGCCACGTTGGCCTCGAGCCGCTTGAGGTCGACGTCGCGGTCGCCGGGGACGCCGACGATCAGGGCCTCCTGGGTGCCGTCGGGGTGCTGCAGCTTCACGACGACGTTCTTCAGGGTCTCGCCGGCAGTGATGCCGAGGAAGGCGGCCAGCGTCTCGATCGTCGGGGTGTCGGGGGTGTCCAGCACCTCGATGGGTGGGTGCTCGCCGACGACCGCGGCCGAGGCCCCGATCTCCACCGCCTCGACGTTGGCCGCGTAGTCGCAGTTGGTGCAGGCGACGAAGCTGTCCTCGCCCGTCGGCGCGACGGCCAGGAACTCCTCGGAGGCCGACCCGCCCATGGCCCCCGACACCGCGGAGACGATCCGGTAGTCCATCCCGAGCCGGTCGAAGATCCGCACGTAGGCCGCGCGGTGGGCCTCGTAGCTCTTCTTGAGGCCCTCGTCGTCCAGGTCGAAGGAATAGCTGTCCTTCATGAGGAACTCGCGCCCGCGCAGGATGCCGGCCCGCGGCCGCGCCTCGTCCCGGTACTTGTTCTGGATCTGGTAGAGCGAGACGGGCAGGTCCTTGTACGACGAGCACTCGCCCTTGACCATCAGGGTGAACATCTCCTCGTGCGTGGGCCCGAGGAGGAAGTCGTTCCCGCGCCGGTCCTTGAGGCGGAAGATGTTGTCGCCGTACTCGGTCCAGCGCCCGGTGGCGTCGTAGATCTCGCGGGGCAGCAGCGCGGGGAACTGCACCTCCTGCGCGATCTGGTCCATCTCGTCGCGCACGATCGCGGCGATGTTGTTGAGGACCTTCAGCCCGAGCGGCAGCCAGCTGTAGATGCCCGGCGCGACGCGGCGGACGTAGCCGGCGCGGACCAGCAGCTTGTGGCTCGGGACCTCCGCGCCCGCCGGGTCCTCACGCAGCGTGCGCAGGAACAGCGTGGACATGCGGAGCACGGTCGACCTCCAGGCAGCAGCGGAGCGCCCAGCGTATTGCCCTGGGAAAGTCGTTACCTGGCAGGACGCCGCCCGCCGGTCGGCATCGCCAGGCGGAGCGGCCCGTCCAGGTCCCACGAAGGCTGTCCGTCCCCGGCGGCTAACCTCTCGCGGGTGCTCGTCCTGCTCCCGCCGTCCGAGGGCAAGGCGAGCGGCGTCGACGGCCCACCGCTCGACCTCGACGCACTCTCGTTCCCGGCTCTGACCCGTACCCGCAAGAAGGTGCTCACCCACCTGGTCCGCGCTGCCAAGCGCCAGCGACCGGCACTGCAGAAGGCCCTGCAGCTATCCGAGAAGCAGCTGGCCGAGCTGGACAAGGACCGTGACCTGCTGGTGGCCGCGACCCTGCCGGCCCTGGACCTCTACACCGGCATCGTCTACGACAACCTCTCCTACGCGACACTGCCGGCGAAGGCGCGACGCCGGGCCGACGAGTCCCTCGTCGTGGCCTCTGCGCTGTTCGGGCTGCTGCGGCCGAGGGACCGCGTCCCGCCGTACCGGCTCTCGGGTGGTACGACGCTGCCCGGCCTGGGCGGGCTGGCACCGGTGTGGCGCCCGGCTCTGGAGAAGGAGCTGGCGCAGCAGGACTTCGTCGTGGACCTTCGGTCGGGCGCCTACGCCAACCTGGCGCGGGTCCCGGCAGCCGTCGAGGTGCGGGTGCTGCGCGACGAGGCCGGGAAGCGGACCGTCGTGAGCCACGACAACAAGTGGACCAAGGGGCAGCTGGCTCGAGCCCTCTGCCTGCACGGCGCCCGGTCCCTCGCCGAGGTCGCGGAGATCGGCCGCACGGTGTGCGACGCGGTGGAAGTGCACGGCAGACGGGTGGACCTGCTGCTACACGGCCTCGCCTCCGCTCGGAGCTGACGGCCGAGGCTAGGCAGCGAGCAGCTCGACCCAGACCCGCTTGCCGTCGGGCTCGCCAAGGACCCCATAGCGGTTGGACAGCGCGTCGACGAGGAGCAGCCCTCTGCCGCCTTCGTCGGAGGAGAGCGCGGCACGCGGCCGGAGCGGGCGAGTGGAGCCGTCCTTGACCTCGAGGCGCACCCCGTGGTCGATGTGCTGGATCGAGATCTCGATGTCGGTGCCGGCATGCCGCACGGCGTTGGCGACGAGCTCCGTCACGACCAGGGCGACATCGTCACAGAGGGTCCCCAGGCCCCACGCGCAGCACCGGTCGATGACCAGTTCGCGCGCTTGGGCGGCCGAGGCGGCGCGCGGTGGAAGGACCGCGACGATGGAGTCGCTCACCTGCGTGCCCGTCTGCTCATACTGTGTGTGCTGATGGGGGTACCCATCCGAAGGGGCTTCACGCACCGTCACCAGCCGGGGGCTGCGCGGCATCACCCGGGGGAGCCTCCCACCACGCCAGCACGTAGCCGGAGACGCCGTAGCGGAACAGGCCTACGCAGCCCCTTCCGGGCTTGCAGAACACGGGCTCGATGTCCTCCGCCTGGCCACCGGAGCTGAAGTCGGAGGCGACCAGACCGGCCGAGTTCTCCTTCCAGCCGTCGTGGGTCATCGCCGCGAACAGGGCGTCGCTGGCGTCCCGCACGTCGCCGCTGGCACGCACCTCGAGGAAGGACCGCGGGCCGGTCCCGCTGTTGCAACCGAGGAGCTCGTTGCCGCTGCTGCAGTTGCCGCGGACGTGCGCCAGCGACTGGCCCGAGGGATACGGCAGTCCCGGTTTCGGCGGCTGCGCCGCGCGAACGACCAGGAAGGCGCCTGCAGCGCCGATCACGAGGACTGCAACGAGACCCCCAAGGAACCTCCGACGGTCCGCCACGTGCCGCAACGTACCCCGGCTGCCGGGCCGGCTCGGGGACCCTCACCGCCCGCACCCCGGCCACACTCCCCTTGCGGTTTCACCGAACCGACCCCCCTCACGACGGGCGAATCAGTGAAACGGCAAGGGGGGTGCGGCAAGGGGGGTCAGTCGGTGGGGACCCAGGAGGCGGGGCGCTTCTCGCGGAAGGCGGCGATGCCCTCGGCCGCCTCGGGGCCGGCGAACAGCTCGGCTGACAGC
>JBHEMB010000021.1:0-5042 GCA_046262855.1 Mycobacteriales bacterium
GGTCCCAACGGTGCCGGCAAGACCACCACCTTCAACGCCTGCACCGGTCTGCTCCGCCCGACCGAGGGCCGGGTCCGGCTCTTCGGGGAGGACGTCACCTCGCTGCCGCCTCAGGCCCGGGCGCGCCGTGGTCTCGGCCGCACCTTCCAGCGGATGGAGCTGTTCGACTCCCTGACGGTGCTGGAGAACATCGCCATGGGACGCGAGGCAGCCATGGCCGGGGCCGCGCCGCTGTCGCACCTTGCCGCGCGTCGTGCGCACCGCCGGCTGCTGGAAGAGGTCACGCGCGAGGCGCTGGACCGCTGCGGCATCGCCGACCTCGCCTTGCGCCGGACCGCTGACCTCTCGACCGGGCAGCGCCGGCTGGTCGAGCTGGCCCGGGCGGTGGCCGGAGGTTTCCGGATGCTGTTGCTCGACGAGCCCTCATCCGGCCTGGACAAGTCCGAGACAAAGCGCTTCGGCGAGATCCTCGGCGAGCTCGTCGCCGACGGTCAGCGCGGGATCCTGATCGTGGAGCACGACATGGCCCTGGTGATGGGCATCTGCTCCTATCTCTACGTCCTGGACTTCGGCCAGCTGCTCTTCCAGGGGACGCCGGCGGAGGTCGGTGCCAGCCCGATCGTCCGCGCCGCGTACCTCGGCTCTGAGGAGGTGTCCGAGAGTGCTTGAGCTGCAGGGCATCCACGCCGGATACGGCAAGAGCCCGGTGCTGCGTGGTGTCGACCTCGCGGTGCCGGAGGGCTCGGTCGTCGCGCTGCTCGGCGCGAACGGAGCAGGCAAGACGACCTTGCTGCGCGTGGCCTCTGGCCTGCTCGCTCCGACCTCCGGGCGGCTCGTCGTCGACGGCCAGGACCTGACCCGCAAGCGACCGCATGTGCTGACCCGAGCCGGGGTCTGTCACGTGCCGGAGGGACGCGGCATCTTCCGCAACCTCACGGTGCAGGACAACCTCGCACTGCAGGCGCCGGACGGCGACACCGACGACGCCGTGGCCCGGGCCGTCAGCGCCTTCCCGCGGCTGGGGGAGCGGCTGGGCCAGCTGGCGGGAACCATGTCCGGCGGCGAGCAGCAGATGCTCGCCTTGGCCCGGGCCTACGTGCAACGGCCCCGGGTCGTGCTGCTCGACGAGGTCTCGATGGGGCTGGCACCCAAGGTCATTGACGAGATCTTCGAATTCCTGCAGGCGCTGGCGGCCGAAGGCGTCAGCCTGCTGCTCGTCGAGCAGTACGTCACCCGAGCGCTGGCTGTGTCGGACTGGGTGTATCTGCTGAACCGCGGCGAGATCGCGTTCGCCGGCGAGCCGGCGGAGCTGGAGGACCGCGACATCTTCGCGGAGTACGTGGGTGTCGCCTCGTGAACCTGGACCTGCTCCTGGACATGGCAGCAGACGGGTTCGGCGAGAGGGTCGTCACGGGTCGCCGTGCTGCCGGGCTCACCGCAGCGGAGCTCCGTCGGCTGGCCGCTTGCGGTGCCCGAGAGCTCCTCGACAGCGACGCTGACTCCGTCGTGTACCTGGCCACGAACGGGCCGGCCCTTCCGGTCGCGCTGTTCGCTGCCGCGCTCGCCGGCGTACCTCTGGTGCCCGTCAACTACCGGCTCGGCGAGGAGCAGCTGGACCGGCTGCTGGGCAACCATCCGGGGGCTTTCGGGATCGCCGGCACTCCCCAGGAGGCAGCGGCGCTCGCCCGGGCTGGCATCACCAGCCGCACCCCGGACGACTGGCTCTGCGAGCTCGCCGACGGCACCGAGCTGGCGGTGGTCGGGGAGACCGGCGCTGCCGCCGTCATCATCTACACGAGCGGTACGACGTCGGAGCCGAAGGGCGTGCTGCTGCATCACCACAACCTGGTGTCTTACGTGCTCAGCGCGGTGGAGTTCGGGGCTGCGGGGCCCGACGACGCGGCGCTGGTGAGCGTCCCGCCGTACCACATCGCCGCCGTCGCGAACGTCATCACGAACCTGTACGCCGGCCGTCGCACGATCGTGCTCGAGCAGTTCACGCCCGTGCAGTGGCTGCAGCTCGTGCAGGAGGAGGGCGTGACGCACGCGCTCGTCGTGCCCACCATGCTGGCTCGCATCGTCGACGGCCTCGACGGACACCAGCTGCCGTCGCTGCGGACCCTCGCCTACGGCGGTGCGCCGATGCCAGCGAGGGTCATCGAGAAGGCGATGCGGTCCCTTCCGCACGTCGACTTCGTAAACGCCTACGGTCTCACCGAGACCAGCTCGACGATCTCGGTGCTGGGTCCGGACGATCATCGCGAGGCCGTCGCGAGCAGCGACCCCGCCGTCCGGGCGCGGCTGTCATCTGCCGGCCGTGTGGTCCCTGCCATCGAGCTCGAGATCCGCGGGCCGTCCGACGAGCTCCTGCCGGCCGGGGTCGTGGGTCGGATCTGGGTGCGGGGTGCGCAGGTCTCGGCCGAGTACGCCGGGACGGGACCGCGGCTCGACGAGCGCGGGTTCTTCGACACCCGGGACGAGGGCTACCTCGACGCCGACGGCTACCTGTTCATCGGCGGCCGTGCTGACGACACCATCATCCGCGGCGGCGAGAACGTCGCGCCCGCCGAGATCGAGGACGTCCTGCTGCGGCACGAGGCGGTCGCCGACGCCGTGGTCGTCGGCATCCCGGACGAGGAGTGGGGCCAGCGGATCGAGGCTGCGGTGGTGCTCCGGACCGGCGTCTCCGAGGCAGAGTTGCGCGATCACGTGCGCGCCGCCTTGCGTGGCAGCAAGACCCCGGACCGGGTGGTCTTCTGGGACGCGCTGCCGAGGACCGAGACCGGGAAGCTCGTCCGGCGGCAGGCGGCCGAGCGGCTCCGCGCCGAGCTGTGGGTGTAGCCAGACAGCAAGAGTCGTCTCGGCTCAATCCGTCGCCAGCCCTACTGCATGAGGAGTGCGCCCGTGCGCTACGACAACAGGGTCTGCTTCGTCACCGGCGCGGCCCGTGGACAGGGCCGCGCGGAGGCGGTCCGGTTCGCGCAGGAGGGCGCCGACGTCGCGATCTTCGACATCTGCGAGAGCTTCCCGACGACGAGGTACGACGGGCCCTCGCAGCAGGACCTCGCTGACACGGCCGCGCTCGTCGAGAAGGAGGGCCGACGCTGCCTGTCCTTCATCGCTGACACGCGCGACCGGGCCGCCCTCGGGGACGCCGTGTCCACGACCGTCGCAGAGCTCGGCGGCCTCGACGTGGTCGTGGCGAACGCCGGCATCTGCACCGGGTCTGCCTTCCTCGATGTGAGCCCCGAGCAGTTCGAGGCCACCATGTCGGTCAACGTGAGCGGGACCTGGAACACCTTGCAGGCAACGGTTCCTGTGCTCATCGAACAGGGTCGGGGCGGATCGATCTGCGTGACGTCGAGCGTCGCGGGCCTGCGGGGGCTGCCGTTCCTGTCGGACTACTCGGCGTCCAAGCACGCGATCACAGGCATGGCGCGATCGGTCGCCAACGAGGTCGCGCAGCACGGCATTCGCATCAACACGATCCACCCCGGCTCGGTGCCGACCGGTATGACGACTCCCGAGCTGTTCCCGCTGGTCGCCGGCGCCGCTGACACCCTTGGGCCGCTGTTCATGAACGCGCTCCCCATCACGTCAACGCCCGTCGAGCACATCGCTGCGGCGGTGGCGTGGCTGTGCTCCGACGAAGCCGCGGAGGTCACCGGGATCGCCCTGCCCCTCGACATGGGGATGTTGCTGCGTTAGTGGCTTTAGACCTCGAGCGCCGTGGCCAGCCGCTCGCGCTGCCGGGCGGGGTCGCCGAACAGCAGCTGCGAGCTGCGGGCGCGACGGACGTAGAGGTGCGCCGGGTGCTCCCACGTGAAGCCCATGCCGCCGTGCACCTGGACGTTCTCGTTGCTCGCGAAGACGTAGGCATCCGAGCAGCGGATCGCCGCGACTCCGGCAGCGACGGGAAGCTCGGTCGGTGACTCGGCAGCCGCCCAGAGCCCGTAGTAGGCCGCGGACCGAGCGCCCTCGATGCCGACGAGCATGTCCGCGCACCGGTGCTTGATGGCCTGGAACGAGGCGATCGCGCGGCCGAACTGCTCGCGGGTGCCGGCGTACTCCACGGCCATCTCCAGGCAGCGCTGCGCGCCGCCGACCTGCTCGGCGGCGAGGGCCACCAGCGCCCGGTCGAGCACGGCGGGCAGCACCTTGGGCGCCGCCGCGCGGTTGCCGAGCAGCTGTGCCGGCGTGTGCTCGAAGGTCAGCCGGGCCTGCTTGCGGGTCGGGTCGAGGGTCGTCATCGCCGACCTGGTCAGCCCGACCGCGTTGCCCTCGACGAGGAAGAGGCTGGTCTCGGTCGGGCCGGTGCGGGCCGCCACGACGATCAGGTCGGCGATCAGACCGTCGAGCACGAACAGCTTCTCGCCGTCGAGCCACCACGAGCCGCCGTCCTCAGCGGCGCGCGTGCTGATCTCGTCGACGTCCCAGCTGCCGGAGGCCTCCGCGACCGCGACGGTGGCCAGGCACGCGCCCGCGGCGATGCGCGGGAGGTGCTCCTCGTCGCCGCTCAGCAGCAGCGCGCTGGTCGCCAGCACTGCAGTGGCGAAGAAGGGCGTGCAGGCCAGCGAGCGGCCCAGCTCCTCCATGACGATGCCGACCTCGACCGCGCTGCCGCCGGCACCGCCGAGCTCCTCGGGCACACCGAGGCCGGCGAGGCCGAGCTCGGCTGCCAGCCTCGACCAGACCTGCGGGTCGTAGCCCTCGGGGGTCTCCATGAGCCGGCGGGTTTCCGACTCGGAGGCGACGTCGGCGAGGAAGGCGCGCAGTGCCTGTCGCAGCTCGTCGTGCTCCGCGCGGTGCTCGAACAGCATCGGGTGCTCCTAGTCGGACGAGGGGAGGGTGCGGGCTGACAGCTGCTCGAGCGGTGCGCCGTCGAGGGACAGGGTGCCGGTGCCCGGCCGGGTGCAGAGCACCTCGACCTCGTTGCCGGGATCGGTGTAGCGCTTGCCGAGCTCGGTGCCGGTGCTCAGCTCCGGAAGGGGCGTGGCCTGCGGCACTTCGTCACCGAGCTGGACCATCGGGTGCCCACCGCA
>JBHEMB010000022.1:0-24838 GCA_046262855.1 Mycobacteriales bacterium
GCCCGGAAGATGCCCCGCCCCTCGGGGACGTGGCAGATGCCGGCCTGCGCGAACGCATGTGGTGGGCGGCCGGTCAGGTCCAGGTCGCCGAACGTGATGCTGCCCGAGGTCGAGCGCAGCAGGCCGGAGGCGGTCCGCAGCAAGGTCGTCTTGCCGGCGCCGTTCGAGCCGATCAGGGCGACCACGGAACCGGCCGGGACGGTCAGGCTCACGTCGCGCAGCACCGTGGTGTCGCCGTAGCCGGCGCGCACGTCACCCAGCCGGAACACTGTCGACCTCCACGCTCTCGAGCTCGGCGGTCGACCCGAGGTAGGCCGCGGCGACGACCGGGCTGCTCAGCACCTCGCGCACCGGACCGTCCAGCAGCGGCTTCCCGAAGTCGTAGACGTAGAGGTACTCGCAGACCTCGCCGACCAGGGCCATGTCGTGCTCCACCAGCAGGATCGCGGTGCCGCGCTCGGCGACGACCTGCAGCAGGATCTCGCCGAAGCGGCCAGTCTCGGCAGGGTCGAGACCGGAGGACGGTTCATCAAGCAGCAGCACCGAGAACGGGCCGGCCAGTGTCATCGCGAGCTCGACCAGGCGGCGCTGGCCGGTGGGCAACGAGCCGGTCGGCCGATCGCTGAGGTGCCCGATCCCGCAGAGCTCGATCGCCTCGTCAGCGGCCTGGCGCGCCTCGTTCTTCTCCGACGCGGAGGCGAAGAGCTGACCCAGCACCCGCTGCGACACCAAGGTCGCCTCCCTGCCCAGCTCGACGTTCTCGCGCACGGTCAGCCGGTCGAACAGCTCCAGCTTCTGAAACGTGCGGCCGAGGCCGCGTCGCGCGCGCTCGGCGGGGCCGCACCTGGTGACGTCCTCGCCGTGCAGGAAGACCGCGCCCTTGGCGGGCCGGACCAGTCCGCTGCACGCGTTGAAGGTCGTGGTCTTGCCGGCACCGTTCGGCCCGATCAGACCGGTGATGCGACCGGGCGGCGCCTCCAGGCTGGCGCCGGCAACAGCCACCAGTCCGCCGTACGCGACCGTGAGATCACGGACCGACAGGCCCTCGCTCATCGCCTGCCCCCGGCGAGCAGAGGCCGGCGTCCACCTGCCAGCGCCGCGTCGATGAGGGCCGGGTCCAGGCGCGTCAGGGCGGGCGACGTCTCCGACCGGACGGCCGAGGTCGCCGCCACCCGAGCCAGTCGGCGCTGGATCCACGACGTGTCGTAGGGCGCCATGGCATACAGGAGCGCGACCAGACCGAACAGCATCGGGAGGGCATCGGTGATCCGGCCGCCCGGCAGGTACGACGGGATCACGACGTACGCGGCTGCCGCGATGATCGGTGACGACACCGTGCCCGTCCCCGCGGTCGTGAGCACCGCAAGCAGCACGAGTGAGACGAAGGACGGATACGTCGCACCGTTGACGTTCTGGTTCACGCAGGCGAGCAGTGCCCCGCCGATCGCAGCCACGAAGGACGCGATGCAGAAGACCAGCACCCGAGTGGTGCTGACGTTGGTGCCACGGGTCGTCAGCGCCAGCGGCGAGTCGGACATGGCCCGCAGCAGCCGCCCCAGCCGACTGCGTTCGAGCCCGACGATGCCGGCCAGGACCACCACGACGACGGCAAGCACGACGTAGTAGTACGCCCGGCGGCTGTCACTCGAGATGAACAGGAAGTCGGGCCGGTTAGCGTCCAGCGCACCGGAGCGGGAGAACATGACGCCGGTTCGGTAGAGCAGGTTCTCGAGCAGGATCCCGAAGCCGAACGTGGCCAGTGCGAGGTAGAGGCCTGACAGCCGGATCGCGGGAATGGCGATGAGCGCACCCAGGGGCACGGCGCACAGCCCCGCGAGCAGCAGCGCCAGCAGCCACGGGATGTGGGCGTCGACGGTGAAGTGCCCGATCGCCGCCCCGCCGACGGCCGCGAAGCCGATCTGCGCCAGGCTGATCTGGCCCGAGGTCCGCACGAGCAGCCCAAGGGACGCGAAGACGGCGATGTAGGCCACGGCCGTCGTGTACACGGGCAACCGGGTGCCGGCGACGAACGGCGCAGCAAGGCCGAACCCGATGACCAGCACGACGCCGACCTTGCGGGTCAGCGGTGTGCCGAGCGGTCGGGCGCCGCTCTGCCGCAGCACCGCTGCGCCCACCTCCCGCAGCCGCCGCTTCGGCAGGAAGCAGAGGACCAGGAACAGCACGAGGAACGGCATGCTGGCGGGCAGTCCCTGCAGCCACGGCAGCGACTCACCGAACTGCGCGGCGTACTTGCTGGCGAACGACTCGAGACACCCGACGCCGAGCCCACCCAGGTACGTCAGCGGCAGGCTGGAGAAGGAGCCGACGGCCGCGGCGCCGAAGGCCTTGACGACGAGCAGGGTGAGCAGCAGCGAGTCGAGCCCGAGGGTCGGCGCGAGCAGCAACCCCGACATGGCCGCGAAGACGGCGCCGATGACCCATGCGGTGCGGCGCACTCGCGCCGGTGAGGTGCCGGTGAGACCAACGAGGTCAGCGGACTCGACCACGGCACGCATCGCCACGCCGGTCCGGGTGCCGCGCAGGAAGGCGTACAACCCGAGGACGGAGACCAGGGCGATGACGACGCTGATCATCTGGTCCTCGCCGACCGCGACGCCGAAGACGTCGTGGTTGCCGGTCGGCAGGAACGTGGGGAACTGCTTCGAGCCGCTGCCGAACACCACGACCAGCAGGGACTGCACGCCCAGCAGCAGACCGACCGTCCCGACCAGCTTGTTGGCCGTGGTGGCGGGTCCGAGCCGGCGGGACACCAGCTCAAGCAGCAATCCCAGCAGCGGGGCCACGACGACCAGCACGATCGCCACCGAGACTGCCCCCGGCAGCCCGACGTTGATCCGCAGCGCGTAGTAGACGAAGGCGCAGGCGGCGGCGATGGCCCCGTGACCCATGTTGAAGATGCCGGAGGTCCGGTAGGTCAGCACGAGTCCGAGGGCCGCGAGGGCGTACACCGAACCGGTGGTCACGCCGACGACGACGAAGGGCAGGTACTGGTTCACGACAGGCACATCCCGCAGGGCACCCGGGTGTCCTTCTTGGAGGGCTCTCGCACGCTCTTTCCTTTGACCAGCAGGCACTTCGGATCGTGATAGGTCGTCATGCGGTCGGTCGTCACGTACGTCCGGTGCTGCTGTGTCGGGATACGCGGCGTGGCGGCGGCCGGCCACCGGCGGGCCAGCTCACGCCGGCCTGCGCGGAGCTGACGCAGACCTGCCAGCAGCCACAGGGCGTCGGCGACTGAGGCCACGACGACCGCCACGATGCCGCCCTGCAGCCAGTAGAGCGTGTCGTGGAAGCGCACCTCGGTGGCGCTGCCGATCCAGCAGCCGAACACCGCGAGCAGCGCCAGCCCGTTCAGGGTGGCGACAGCCAGCCGGTCACCCAACGCCCACAGCGAGGAACCGGTCACTGCGGCTCGGTCGGGGTGTCGTCGGCACGGACGCCGTTCTCGACCAACAGCCGGCCCAGCTCGTCGAGCTTGCGCCACTCGTCTCGCATGTCCGCCGACAGCCACAGCGTCGCGGCCACCCCCATGAGCAGGATGCCGGTGAGCCCACCGGACACGATGTAGGGCACCTGCTCCGCCGGGTACGACGTCGAGGCGACGCCGAGGTAACCGAGCAGCAGCAGCAGGGCCGCCAGCAGCGCTGCGACCACAGCGGTCGTCCGGTCCCACTGCGCGCGGACGATCATGACGATCAGCTTGCCCATCGGACCCCCAGGATGCGCAGGAGCTGGCCGGCGACCAGGGCGGCGACGGCAGCGATAACGAGGACGAGGTAGAACAACCCGCTGGAGAACGTCTGCGGGACGGACGTGCCGGCGGCCGGTTGCAGCCGGCCACTCGTGACCGGCGCCGAGCCCTGCGGCTCGGTCACCTGCGGCGCATCCAGTGCCGGGACAGGGGCGGCAGGTCCGACACCGGTGCCCGGCGGCACAGCGGTCCCGGTCCCGGTGCCCGTGCCGCCGCCCGGCGGAGCAACCGCCGGGCCACCGAGATCGACCGGGAGATCGGGCGCCCCACTCCCGTCGGCACTGGGCTCGGCGGCCGCCTGGGCGCGGCCGAGCGTGAAGGTCTCGGCCTGCTGGTCGTCCTTGTAGGTGATGAGCACGCCCGGCGCGATCACGGAGGTCGCGGTGCGCTCCTCCGCCAGGTAGGTCACGGTGATCCCTGCTGCCTTCAGGGCGTCGGTCAGCTGACCGGCGGGCAGCGGGATCGCCGTACCCGCGACCGTGAGCCCGGCCCGGGTCAGGCCGACCCGCTGACCGCTCACGGTCACGTCACCGAGCTCCATCTTCGACGCGAGCTTGACTGAACCGTCGAGCCCGAGGTCAGCCGACGCACGCGATGCCACCCGCGACAGCTGCAGCGGACCGACGCTGAAGCTGTCCGTGTCGGTCGTCGCCACGGCAGCGGCGACGCCGCCGGACTGGCCCTTCACGTCGCTCGTCGCCACGCTGCTGCCCACGCTGGCGGGGCCGGCTGCGCCGGCGCCCGTCGACGCCGAGCTCTTCGACGTCTTCTCGGTGCTCTTGGCCGTCAGGGTGTACCCGGCCGGCGCCGAGGTGCTGGCCTCGCCCTTGCCCGGGTAGCCCGACGAGACGGACAGCGGGTACGCCGTCGGCGGCAGCCCGACGGCCGGGCCGAAGGTGTTGATCAGCGAGATGATGTCGTCGCCGGGGTACGGGGCGGAGGCGAAGGCGGTCGAGTCGGGGTCGGTGGTGACCCGGGCTGACGCGATCGGTGCGCTGACCTCGAAGATCGTGCCGGTCACGTCGTTGACGTTCTTGTACGTCGCGCGCAGCCCGACGCCGTTCGCGCTGGCGGCGAAGCCCTGCTGGCTGGCGCTGCTCGCGGAGCCCGCCAGCACGCCGACGCCGGCGAGCAGGACGACGGCGGAGACGGCCGCGAGCCGCCGAGCGGTCACACGCATAGCGATCGACTTCCGTTCAGCGGGACGTAGGAGCGGGACCGGATGACCGACAGGAAGAAGCACTTCCCCGGCGTCATGGGCGCCTTCACGTACGTGAGCGGGATGGTCGCACCGCCGAAGGTGTCGTTCTTGAACGTGTACAGGGCGGCCAGCAGCTTGGCGGTCGTCACCGGTCCCTGGACCTTCGCGAGGGCCGTGCCGAAGACCACCCCCGCGGCGAATCCGGCAGCCGCGGCCGGGTTGCTGATCTGGTTCGGCTGGTACTTCTTCATCGCGGCCTCGTACTCCTGCGGGACGGGGCCGACACCGCCGGAGAAGGGGAAGGCGCTGTGAATCACCGCTGAACCCTCGAAGTTCGGGTCCTTGTTGAAGTCGCCCTCCATCGTCCCGTTGGCGAGGGCGTAGATGACCTTCAGGCCCTGCCGCACGCAGTCCCGGGCCACGTTCCTCGTGGCACTGGCCGGGAAGATCATGTCCACGGCCTGGACGCCGGCGTTCTTCATGTTCAGGCATTCCGCGGTATAGCTCGGTGACGCGAACGAGGCCGACCCGTTGTAGACGACCTTGAAGCCGACCTTGGGTGCGAAGGCCGCAGCGATCTTCGCGCCGTCGGTGCAGATGGCCGACTCGGCGCAGACGAGGATGCCGAGGTTCCTCTTGTCGGCGGCGACCTTTGCCAGGCCCGCTACGCCGTTGCGGACCGCGTCTTCGCGCACCGAGGCGACGGGGAAGAACATCGGGTTCACACCCCAGGACTGCTGGGCCGTGTGGTCGCCGCCCACCACCGGGATCTGCTTGCTCTTCAGGTAACCGGCAGACGCCTGCTGGGTCTGCGAGGCCCAGTTGCTGACGAATGCGAGCACGTGCGACTGCTCCACCAGAGCCTGGGTGTAGGAGGCGTTCTGGCTCGGATCGGCCTGGTCGTCGCGCGCGATGAGCCGGATCTGGTGGCCGTTGACGCCGCCGTTGGCGTTCACCATCTGCACCCACGCCTGCAGGCCGACCACGCCGGGCCGCTGGGCGCCACCGGCGATGCCGCTGGTCGTGCTGACGTTCCCGATCACGACCGGCGAGTGGTCTGCCTGAGCACCACCCGTGGTCGTGCCGGAGGTCCCCCCGCTCCCCGAGGAGCCGGTCGTCGACCCGGTCGTCGTGATGACGCCCGTCGTGCCGGATGACGACGTTGCCGACCCACCGCTGGTAGCGGTGCCGGTCGAGCCGCCTGTCGTGCCCGTCACCCCCGTGGTGTCGGACCCGGTCGACCCACCTGTGCCGCCCGAGGTTGGGCTGCTTTCGGCCGCTGTGGCTGCTCCGCCACCCGCCGCGCGCACGACGTCGTCGTGCGGCTGCAGGCTGCCGCAGGCGGTGGCGAGAAGGAGCGAGAGGGCGCTGCAGGCAGCGGCCACAAGGCGTTGTTCACGCGACACGGTGCAGGATCTCCTCTGTCCGCCGTACTGGGTTGCGGACGTCTCATAGTGGTGCCTTTTGAGCAACACGTCCAGAGGTTGAGTATACGGATTTTGAGGCCGTCTGGTCCGACTCGTGCCAGATGCGCGCCTACATCACCCTCGAAACTTCCCGGCGAGAGCAGCGCGTCACCGTCAAGATCTGCTATAACGGATACTCAATTGCCATTGTAGGAGTGCCCGTGACGTCCACCGAGTTCGAGAAGGCCACCGACTACGCGCTGACCGACGCCGACATCGAACGCGCCCACCTGCTGCTCGGGGTCGACGTGGCCACCAAGCACATGGAGCACATCACCACGGCGACGTTCGACTCCATCCGCAACTTCGCCTGGGGCGTCGGGGACGACAACCCGCTGTACTGCGACGAGGACTACGGCACCGCGACCCGGTGGGGCAGCCAGGTGGCGCCCAACAGCATGGCGCAGATCGTGGCGGCGCCCTTGCTCGGCGACCCCATGCCCGCCGAGATCAAGGCCGCGACGAAGGGGCTCTTCCGCGGCATCCACGTCTTCGTGTCCGGCGGCTCCATGGACTGGTACCGGCCCATCTTCCCTGGCGACAAGCTCTACGCCTTCTCGGGCGAGGAGAGCATCGAGGTGAAGGACTCCGAGTTCGCCGGCCGGTCCGTCATCCAGGTCAGCAGGGACGTCAAGTTCAACCAGCGCGGCGAGGTGGTGTCCGCCCAGCGGGTGCTGCGGGTGCTCGCCGAGCGCAAGACGGCTCGCGAGCGCGGCAAGAACAACGAGATCGAGCCCGCGTCCTACACCGACGACGACATCGCGGCGATCGACGCCATCTACGCCTCGGAGCAGCGCCGTGGCGCAGACGTCCGCTGGTGGGAGGACGTCTCTGTCGGCGACGCCATGTCGCCGATGGTCAAGGGACCGCTCACGACGACCGAGGTCGTGGCGTTCCACGCCGGTGGCTACGGCTTCGTGCCGTACGGGCTGAAGTCCTCACGGCTCGCGTACAAGAACCGGATGCGGATCGCCCCGTTCTTCGTCAAGAACTCCCAGGGTGTCCCCGATGTCGCCCAGCGGCTGCACTGGGACTCCGACTGGGCCAAGGCCATCGGCAACCCGATGGCCTACGACTACGGCGTGATGCGGCAGTGCTGGTTCCAGCACTACACGAACGACTGGGCCGGCGACGACGCCTTCGTGACGCGCCAGTCCGACTCGATGCGGAAGTTCAACTACCACGGGGACGTGCAGCACCTGTCCGGCTCCGTCGTCGGCAAGCGCGAGGAGGGCGGCCTGAAGCTGGTCGATCTCCAGATGAAGATGACCAACCAGCGCGGCGTCGACACGTCGTTCGCCGACGTGACCGTCTGCCTGCCGAGCCGCAAGGCCGGGCAGGCGCTGATGCCGGTGGTCCCTGAGGACCTCCAGCGGCGTGCCACGGCGATGTACGAGCGCCACAACCAGCTGCTCGCTGAGAAGAAGCGCAGCTGAGCCATGTCTCTCGACCCCGGCATCCGCGCGAGGCTGCGGCTGCCCGCCGTCTGCGCGCCGATGTTCCTGGTCTCGGGTCCTGACCTGGTCGAGGCCGCCTGCCGGGCCGGCTTGATCGGTGTGCTCCCCCGGCAGAACGCCCGCTCCTTCGAGATCTTCGCCGACTGGCTCGGATCGATCCGTCGCGGCCTCACCGAGTACGCAGCCGACACCGGCGAGACCCGCATCGGGCCGGTCGCGGTCAACCTCGACTCCCGAATGGATCCGGCAGAGCTGGCTCGGCACCTGGACGTGTGCGCCGGCAACGGTGTGCAGCTGATCGTGAGTGCCACCGGCGACCCGGCCGAGCTGATCAAGCGCGTGCACGACTGGGGCGGCAAGGTCTTCCACGACGTGACGTCGCTGCGGTTCGCGGAGAAGGCGATCGCCGCAGGAGCCGACGGCCTGACCTGCATCGGAGCCGGCGGCGGCGGCCACTCCGGGACGATCAGCCACCTGGCCCTGATCCCGAAGGTCCGCAGCATGTTCGACGGGACCATCCTGCTGGCCGGTGCCGTCACCACCGGGGCAGCGATCCGGGCGGCCGAGCTCCTCGGTGCCGACCTCGCCTACCTCGGCACCAGGTTCATCGCGACCCAGGAGTCGATGGCGCCACCTGAGTACAAGCAGCTGCTGCTGAGCGAGAGTTCCGCCGGGCTCCGCTTCACCGGCGCCATCTCCGGCGTCCCTGCCAACTGGCTCGTGGCCTCGATGAAGCAGGTGGGCCTGGACCCGGACGACCTGCCGGAGCCGCGCGGGGCGATGCGCCGGGACCACCTGCCGGAGGGGGTCAAGCCCTGGAAGAACGTGTGGAGTGCGGGCCAGGGCATCGACCTCATCGACGACCTCCCCACCGTCGCGGAGCTGGTGCTCCGGCTGCGGGCCGAGTACGTCGAGGCCTGCGCGACCTCCGACATGGCTGAGGCGGCCCGGCTCGCCGAACGAGCGCTCGGCGTCAGATGACCTTCCGCGTCGGACCCCACGCATGGCGTCCGCGAGTCCTACACTCTGCACCTCCACGCGTGGTCCCGTGAGACCGAGGAGAGAGGGGATGGCGTTGACGGCACTGACCGCTCAGCCGTCCGACTCCCGGGACAGCAAGCTCGCCGCCTACACGGCCCGGCGTATCGAGGACGACATCATCGCGGCCGGTTGGCCGGTCGGTGAAGTGATCGGCTCCGAGCAGGAGCTCCGGGAACGGTACGGCGTCAGCCGCGCCGTCCTGCGTGAGGCGGTGCGACTCGTCGAGCACCACAGCGTCGCGGTGATGAGGCGCGGGCCCAACGGCGGGCTCATCGTGCAGCAGCCCAACGCGCAACCGGCGACGATCGCGATGGCGATCTACCTGGAGTACGCCGGCGCCACCGTCAACGACCTCATGCACGCCCGGCTCGTCCTGGAGCCGATGGCAGCCTCACTCGCGGCGGAGCACATCACCGAGGCCGGGCTGGCCGAGCTGCGCGAGGTGCTGGAGCTCGAGGCGTCCTACAACGCCACCCAGCAGGCGAGTCCCGCAACAGACCTGCTGCACCGCAAGATCGCCGAGCTCTGCGGCAACGCACCGCTGAGCGCGTTCATCGGCGTGCTGCTCACCCTGACCGCCCGTTATGCCGCGCAACCCTCGCGTGCCGTCGGCGGGGCACGGGTCGTCGCCGAGGAGGTGACTCAGGCCCATGACTCGGTCGTGGAGGCCATCATCGCCGGCAACGGCAGCCTCGCGGAGCACCGCACGGCTCGGCACATCGAGGCGGTCGGCGCCTGGATGCGCGACCACCGCGCCGGGCCGCCACGGGGGCTCACCGAGACCTCCCACATCGAGGGCGACAGCCCGGCGAAGCTGGCGGAGATCGTCGCCGCCCGCATCTACGACGACATCCTCGGCGGGGGCGGGCAGACCGGAGACGTCATCGGGTCCGAGGCGGAGCTGCTGCTGCGCTACGGCGTGAGCCGCGCGGTGCTCCGCGAGGCGGTCCGGCTGCTCGAGCACCACTCGGTCGCGCGGATGAGGAGAGGGCCCGGCGGTGGACTCGTGCTGGCTGAGCCCGACCCGCGGGCGAGCACCGACGCGATGGCCGTCTTCCTCGAGTACGGCGGGGTCGACGCGGAAGAGCTGCGGGTCACCCGCAACGCGGTGGAGCTCGCGTGCGTCGATCTGGTCACGGCACGCGCCACGGATCCAGACGTCCGCAAGGCCCTCGACGAGGCCAACGTCATCGAGGCCAGCATGGACAGGGCGATGCTCGTCCCGGTCGCGAACGACCTGCACAGCACGATCTGCGAGCTCGCCGGCAATCCCGTGCTGGCCCTGTTCGCCAACGTCCTGCGTGCCCTGTGGGAGCGGCACACGCTCCCGCATACGGCGATGCCGGAGGTGGATGTCGCGGCCGCCGTGCACACCGCCCACAGCGCGATCGTGGAGGCGATCCTGCACGGCGAGGCTGCTCTTGCCCGGCGCCGGATGCGACGGCACCTCGACGCTCTCACGGACTGGTGGCAGTAGCGATCACCTGCCGGTGAACTCCACGGGCTGGCGAGTCGCAAAGGCCGTGATCCCCAGCTTGAAGTCCTCGCTGCGCAGCGAGACCTCCTCCATCGCCGCCTCGTTGGCCAGCGCGTGCCCGAGGTCGACCTCAAGGTTGCGGTGCACGAGGTTCTTGGCGCACCCGACCGCGACTGTTGCTGCGGAGGCGAACTCCGCGACGGCCCGCTCGAAGGCATCCTCGAGGGTGTCGTCAGCGACGACCTCGTTGACCATGCCCCAGCCGAGCGCCTTGGGCGCGTCGACGGGGCGGCCGAGCATCAGCATCTCCTTGGCCCGGGTCGGCCCGATGAGTCGGGGCAGCAGGTACGTCGAGCCGCTGTCCGGTGAGAAGCCGCGGGTGACGAAGGGCGTCCAGAACCTGGCCGTCTCGGACGCCACGATGTAGTCGCCGGAGAGTGCCAGGGTGTTGCCCACGCCGGCGGCCCAGCCGCGGACGCCGACGACGACCGGGATCTGCACCTCGGCGAATGCCTGCACCAGGCGGTTCGTGCTCGTGGCGATGCGCCGGGAGATGTGCCCGACCCGCGGCTTCTCGGCAGTGGGGGCGTTCGCCTCCTTGAGATCGACCCCGGAACAGAAGTCCTTGCCGGTCGCGCTGAGCGCGATCACCCGCACCCTGCTGCTGTCCATCGCCAGGTCCAGCGCCTCGAGCAAGGCCTGCGTCGTCGCGCGACCGATGGAGTTGCCCGCCTTCGGCCGGTCGAGAGTGAGCCGCAGCACAGCCCCGTCTTCCACAACAGCGACACCGGCGTCCGGGTTCTCCATGGCAATAACAGTACCCTCAAATCATGAGGGGTGCGGTCTGGGCGTTCGATGTCGACGGCTGCGTCATCGACCTGCTGGGTGGGCAGTCGCTACGCCCGCTCACACTGCAGGTCCTCACTGCGCTGTCAGGGCGCGGCTGCGTCACCATCCTCTGGAGTGCCGGCGGCGCGGACCACGCCCGCCGGAAGGCACAGCAGCTCGGCATCTCCGAGCACGTCTTGGCCTGCTACGACAAGGGCTCGCGGGGACAAGACGGGTTGTGGAGCGTGGCGCACCTACCGGCGCATCACCAGCCACAGGTGTGCGTCGATGACTTCCCTGAGGCGCTGCCGAGGCACGTGCGACAGATCGCCGTGCCGCCGTACACCGCCCCGAGCCAGCACGACAGAGGGCTTGCCGCCTTGCTGGCGGAGCTGACGGGGCCAACGGATTCCGTCACAGCACTCCCGTCGAACACCTATTAGGGATACTCTTAATGGAGTTCCCTCGGCAGACAGGACTCCCGTGCTCACTCTCACCGACGACGGCCGTGTCGCATCACCCGCTGCGCTGCTCTGGTCGCGTCGTGACGTGTCACTTCCGCTCGTGATCGAGGACGGCGGGCACACCTGGACCTGGTCCGAGCTGGCCGCGGGATCCGCGCGGGTCGCGGAGCGGCTGGGCGACCTGGACGGCCGCACGGTCGTCGTCAGCGCGCGCAACGGCGGCACCCTGGTCTGCGGGCTTTTCGGCGTCTGGCTCGCCGGCGGTGTCCCCGCGCCGGTCTCACCCAAGCTCCCCGCGTCGGAGCGCGATCGCATCCTGGCGACTCTCGACGCGCCGCTCACCTGCGCCGGCGCCGAGGCCGGCTTCACCCCGGACGTGCTGCTCGACGAGAAGGAGCTGCTCGCGGCTCCGACCGGCGCGCGCCATACCCCTCCCCGGCCGCTGCTGCAGGATCCGGGCATCATCCTGTGCACCTCGGGCACCACGGGCAGCCCCAAGGCAGTCGTCCAGACCGTGCGCGGAGTGTGGGGCCTGGTCGACTCCGTGGCGTCGCGGCCCGTCGATCCCGAGGCCCTTCCAACACCGCTGCCCGAGCCGCCGCGTCGCATCGAGCCGAAGCCGATGACCCACATCGGGGCCCTCTTCGGGCTGATGTTCGACCTGTGGCGCGGTCGCAGCTTCATCGTCATGCAGCGTTTCGAGCCGGTCCGCTACGCGGCGCTGGTGCGCGAGCACAACGTCTCCACCGTCAGCGTGGTGCCCTCGATGCTCCGGATGCTGCTCGACGCCGACGTCGGGGAGCTGAAGCCACCCGCGGTCTACGCCACCACCGGTACGGCGGCCCTGCCCGAGTCACTCCGGGTCGAGTTCGAGCAGCGGTTCGGGCTCCCGATCCAGCTGACCTACGGACAGACGGAGTCGTGCGGCGCGATCGCCTACGAGCCCCTGGACTACGTGCTCAGCGGCATCCGCCGGGTCGGCTCCTCAGGCCGGGTCGTGCCGCAGATCGAGATGGAGGTCCGTGACGACGAGGGCAACGTGCTGCCCTTCGGTGAGGTAGGGCACCTCTGGATCCGTGGTGAGGCCATCCGGCCGACCGTGATCGGCGACGAGAGCGGCCGTCTCGTCGACGGCTGGCTGTCGACCGGCGACCTCGGGTGCCTCGACGCGGACCGGTACGTGTACCTCACCGGGCGACAACGCGAGCTGATCGTCCGCGGTGGGCTGAAGGTCGTCCCTGCGGAGGTCGAGAACGCCCTGCTCGAGCACCCCCAGGTGAGCGAGGCCGCGGTCGCGGGGCGCGCCGACGACCGACTAGGCGAGGTGCCGGTCGCATGGGTGCGACTCACAGGAGCACCGCCTACCACAGCGGACCTGCTGGACCACCTGCGAACACGCGTGGCCGCGTACAAGCTGCCAGTGGCGGTGCACGTCGTGACGGAGTTTCCTCGAACGGACACTGGCAAGGTGCGCAAGAACGAGCTCGTCGAGCCCATCGACCTCGTGAGCACATGACAAGGAGAGCGCATGCCGAGCAGTGATCGGACCCTCGAGGAGTTCCGCGCTGAGGTCCGCTCCTGGGCGGAGGAGCACGCGCCGCCGGCCGACTGGATGGCCTCGCTGAAGAACGAGGAGGCCGTGATCGAGCTGGAGCGCTCGTGGCTGCGCGCGCTGCACGAGGGCGGGTACGCCGGGGCGCACTGGTCGAAGGAGTGGGGCGGCGGGTTCTCCCTGCCCGAGCAGGTCGTCCTGTTCGAGGAGTTCACCCGCGTCAACGCGCCGTACGTCCGCAACTGGTTCGTCGCGCTCAACCACACCTACGCCACCCTGACGGCTGCCGGCACCGAGGAGCAGAAGCAGCGGCACCTTCCCGCCATCCTCCGGGCCGACGAGATCTGGTGCCAGGGCTTCTCGGAGCCGGGCGCGGGATCGGACCTTGCCTCACTGCGCACGACCGCGGTGCGCGACGGCGACTCCTACGTCGTGAACGGCCAGAAGATCTGGTCGAGCGGGGCGCTGCATGCCGACTGGTGCCTGCTGTTGGCCCGGACCGACCCGACCGCTCCCAAGCGCCAAGGTATCTCGTACTTCCTGATGGACATGAAGAGCCCCGGTGTGGAGCCGCGAGTCATCCGGCAGATGGACGGCGGTGCGCACTTCTGCGAGATCTTTCTCACCGACGTCCGGATCCCGGCCGAGAACCTGGTCGGCGCAGAGAACGAGGGTTGGCGCCTCGCGCAGGTGACGCTGAGCTCCGAGCGCGGGCCGACGACCTTGGAGCTGGCCGAGCGGCTCCGCACCGCGCTGGGCTGGCTGATCGACCTGGCCAAGGAGACGCACCTCGAAGGTCGGCCTGCCGTGGAGGACATGGCGGTTCGCGAGCAGCTGACAGCGCTGCACATCGAGGTCGGGATCCTCGGAGCGCTGTGCCACAAGGTGGTCGACGACCTCATCGCCAAGGGCGGCACGGGACCTGAGGCGTCGATCGTGAAGGTGTACTACAGCGAGCTCCTGCACCGCCTGATGGACTTCGCGGTCCAGCTCCAAGGACTCGCCGCGCAGGAGTTCGCCGTACCGCCGCTCGGGACCGCCTGGGAGTCCGGCGTCTGGATGATCGACTTCCTCAACTCCTACGCATGGATCATCGGCGGCGGCACCAACCACATCCAGCGATCGGTGATCGGCGAGCGGGTCCTCGGCCTGCCGCGCGAGCCGGCAGCCAACTGACAGGGAGACACCATGACCTCAGCTCCCGAGGCTGATCGCGACGAGCTCCGCATGATGGTCCGCGGCATGCTCGACGACCTGTCGACCTCCGCCGCGGTCCGGGCCGTTGCCGAGAGCGAGGCCCGCTTCGACCCCTCGCTCTGGAAGCAGGTCAGTGAGGTCGGCTGGGCCGGCATCGAGGCACCGGAGCAGCTGGGCGGAGGCGGCGCGAGCTTCGCCGACGCTGCCGTCGTGCTCACCGAGCTCGGGCGTCACCTGGCGACAGCCCCGTTGGCCTCGACGATGGTCCTTGGTCTCGGTGCGCTGCTCCTCGCGGGCACGCCCGCTCAGCAGGCGGCTTGGGTGCCGGCTGTCTGCGAGGGACGCGCCCGCGGGACGGCGGCCCTCGACTCGGACGGCTCGAGTGCCACGCAGGAGGGCGACAGCTGGATCGTGTCCGGCACGTGGAGCTACGTACCCGACGCAGATCTCGCCGACTTCGTCGTCCTCGTGGCCCGCTCCGGTGCCGAGGAGGTGCTGCTCCTCGCGCGTGCTTCGGACCTCGACATCAGGCCCACCCCGATGCTCGACAGCACCCGGCACTTCTGCCGCCTCGAGGCGAAGGGCGTTCGCCTCGACGCCGAGGCCCACCTTTCCGCTGGTGGATCCGACGCCATCGCCGCACTGCGCGACCGGGCTGCCCTCGGCACCGCCTGCGACAGTCTCGGACTGGCGGAGCGGGCGCTGGCCATGACCGTCGACTACGCGAAGACCCGCGAGCAGTTCGGACGCCAGATCGGATCGTTCCAGGCCGTCAAGCACGAGTGCAGCAACATGCTCATCGGGGTGGAGACCTCGCGCGTGGCGATCAACACTGCCCTCGCGGCGTACGACGCGAGTCCCACAGGCGCGTCGCTCGAGGCCTCGATGGCCAAGGCTCACACGAACGAGGCCGTGGCCGCGGTGGCTTCCTCGGCCGTGGTGCTGCACGGCGGGATCGGGGTCACCTGGGAGCATGACGCCCACCTGATCCTGAAGCGGGCCAAGCTCAACCAGGTCCTCGACGGCAGCACCCGCTACCACCGCCGCCGCACCGCCGACCGGGTCCTCGGACCCGTCGCCTGACCATGCTCGAGGACGACGCGGCGGTGGTCCTGCTGGCGCTGCTCGACGACCTGCTGGAGCGCGTCCGGGCGCTCGTCGCCGACGTCCCGGCCGAACAGCTCGAGCGCACCGTGCCCGCGACCGGCGGGCGGACGGTGCGCGACCATCTCGCGCAGCTGGCGGAGCTCACCCGTCCGGAGCTCGTGGACGAGCGTCGTGCCGCCACGGTGCTCGCGGATGCCGTGACCCACGAGCACGACCTGCGGGCCGTACTCGACCGGCCGGGCTTTCGCGACGACCCTTCCGTCCTGGTCGCTCTCGATGTCTTGTCCGGTGACCTCGATGCGCGGGTGTCCGCAGCCGGCCTGCCGGCCCTGCGCGTGACCGTTGAGCAGTGGGGCACGGTCGTGGGGAACGGCCCTGCCGTCAGGTGCCTCGTCGCGGACCGGTTCGAGCTCGTGCGCGGCATGGCCGGTCGTCGGTCGGCCGCACAGATCGAGCGGTGGAACTGGGATGCGCCTCCCGGCCGCTACGTCGAGGTGATCTCAGGAGCAGGCCCGCTTCCTGACACCGACGTACGCGAGCGGGACCCCCGCGTTCCGGAGCACCTGCAGGACCTCGACCTGACCCATTGAGCTTGCTCAGGCGGCCCGGACCCTTGCGAGGTCACGACAGCGTGTTGCCGTCCGATGAAAGCCGGATGTGGGGCCGGTCAAGATCAGAGCACGATGCCCGACCCCTCGCGCGCACCTGGCGTGAACGACATCGGCATGAGCTCCCAGCCGTTGACCACGCCGACGGTCTCGTAGCGCTTCGAGCTGGCCTCGTCGACGACGTAGTCAGGGATCCGCCGCAGCACCTCGGAGATGACCACGTCGAACTCGACCCGCGCGATGTTCGAGCCGAGACAGCGGTGCACGCCCAGTCCGAAGGTCGCGTGCGCGTTGGGGCTGCGGTCCAGGATCATCTCGTCCGGGTTCGGGAAGGCCTCGGGGTCCCGGTTTGCCGCCGCGAAGGACATGAAGACGCGGTCTCCCAACGTCAGCGGCACACCCGCCACCTCGGTGTCCGTGGTGACGGTCCGTGCCAGGCCCTGGGTCGGTGTGAAGAAGCGCAGCATCTCCTCGCGAGCCTTGGGCAGCAGCGACGGGTCGTTGCGCAGCCGCTCGCGGTGCTCGGGGTTCTGGGAGAGCCAGCGCAAGGCGTTCGCCATCAGCGACGTGGTCGTGTCGACTCCCCCGACCAGCACCAGGAAGAGGATCTCCATCAGGACGGCATCGCTGATGGGGGCGCCGTCGATCTCGGCCTGCACCAGCCGCGTGATCAGGTCGTCACGTGGGTCGGTCCGCCGGGCGGCGACCGCCTCCATCATCTTGGCCAGCATGACGTTGACCTTCTGGTGCACGACGTCGGACTCGGGTGTGCCGGGCGGCGTGTAGACGGCCTCGTGCATCGGCTCGGCGTAGTAGCGCCAGTCCTCCAGCGGCAGGCCCATCAGCTTGCAGGTGAGCAGCGCGGGAATCGGGTTCGCGATGTCGAGGACGATGTCACCGCGACCGCTCTCGATGAAGCTGTCGATGCAGGCGGTCACGGCGTCGCGCAAGAACGGCTCCCACGCCGCCGACGCCTTCGGGGAGAAGACCGGGTCGAGCAGCTTGCGGTAGGGCTTCTGGTACGGCGGGTCCAGGTCGATCGGGCAGCTCGGGTTGGGCGCCGGCGGGATGGTGATGCCGATCGGGGTCTCCGGGTCGACGCCCGGCAGGGCGCGGGCGCTGGAGAACGTGGCGTCGTCGCGGATGACCTGACCGAGCTGCTCGTAGCCCGTCACGACGTAGAAGCCGCCCCAGGCAGCGGTGTGCGTGACGGGGCACTTCGCCCGCAGCTCGTGCGTGAGCTCCGGCCAGTGGTCCGCGTACTCCGGGCTGTGGTGGTTGAAGTCCACCTCGGGGGCGACCGCCGTGACGGCGCTTCCTCCGCTCGCTTGCGACATCCCGGGAGCTCCTCTGCGTCGGCGTCCTGATCGCTTCCCAGAGTATCCTCTATTCCGCGGCAGCGACAAGGTTGATGCAGGGTGCTTCCTGTCGGGTGTGCGATTTAGAGTGTACTTATTCGGCAAGTTGCGGGACGATGGCCATCCGGACCCTCGCCCCGTGCACTGGAGGATGCTGCCCATGCCCGTCAAGGACGCGCCGATCGACGTACTGCCCTCTCCCGGCCTGCTCATTGGTGACCAGCGCGTCACCGACTCGACCGGCGGCGAGTTCGAGCACCTCTACGCAGGCACCGGCAAGCTCACCAGCCGGGTGACCCTCGGCGGTGTCAAGGAGATCAACGACGCGGTCGCCGCGGCCAAGGCCGCTTTCGTGACGTGGCGCACGACCCCGGTGAGCGTCCGCCGGACCGCGCTGCTGCGCGCGGCAGAGCTGCTGATGCAGAACGCCCCGGAGTTCGCGGCCCTCGGCACCCTCGACAACGGCACTCCCTCTGCCCTCACGGCGGGAGCTGCGCCGCTGGCCGCGGACCTGTTCACCTACAACGCGGGCTGGTGCGACAAGATCGGCGGCGAGGTGGTGCCGGCCTACTCGGCGGCCTCCTTCGACTACACCCTTGACGAGCCCTACGGCGTGGTCGGCGTGATCATCCCGTGGAACGGCCCACTCATCGCCTGCGGCATGGTCCTCGGCCCGGCCCTGGCGGCTGGCAACTGCGTCGTGCTGAAGCCGCCGGAGCTCGCGCCCTACTCGGCGCTGCGGATGGGCGAGATCTTCCTCGAGGCAGGCTTCCCGCCCGGCGTGGTGAACGTCGTGCCGGCCGGCCCCGAGGGCGGCGAGGCGCTGTGCCTGCACAAGGACGTAGACAAGGTCCACTTCACCGGCAGCGGACGCACGGCGCAGTTCGTGCTGGGCTCCGCACTGCAGACCCTAAAGCCGGTGGGCCTCGAGCTCGGCGGCAAGTCGGCGAACATCATCTTCGAGGACGCTGACCTGCCCGCCGCCGCACAGCAGGCCCTGACGGGCATCTTCCAGCTCTCCGGCCAGGGCTGCATCAACGGCACCCGGGTGCTCGTGCAGCGGTCCGTGTACGACGAGGTGGTCGAGATCATCGGGCAGGTCGCCGCGCAGGCGCCGATCGGCGACCCGCTGGACCCGGGCGTGTTCGTCGGCCCGGTCATCAACTCCGCTGCCGTCGACCGCATCATGGGCGTGATCGACAGCTCGAAGAGCAGCGGGGCCCGGCTGGTCACGGGTGGCGAGCGGATGGGCGGCGACTACGCCGACGGGTACTTCATCGAGCCCACCGTCTTCGCGGACGTCGACCCGTCGTCGTCACTGGCGCAGAACGAGGTCTTCGGACCGGTGCTCGCGGTGACGCCGTTCGACGACGAGGCCGAAGCCGTCCGGATCGCCAACGACACCGACTTCGGGCTCGCCGCGTACATCCAGACCAACGACCTGCGTCGGGCGCACCGGGTCTCCGCGGACCTCGTCACCGGCAACGTGTGGGTCAACGGCTTCATGGGGATCCCCGGCAACGCGCCCTTCGGTGGGAACAAGCAGAGCGGCTACGGCCGGCTCGGCGGCGTCTGGGGCATCCGCGAGTTCACGCGTCCGAAGAACGTCTGGATCGCCTTGTAGGAAAGGGTTTTCCCGAAGGCGGCCGGCATCCCCGGCCGCCTTTGTGGGTTTTGTGCGCTGTGGTTTCTGCGCTGCGCGGGCCGACGCTCGTCAGCCGGCGGCGTCGCGCCGGGTCAGCACCCGCTCGGCGAAGCGCCAGCCACCCGCGGTCTTGACGAACCGGTCGGCGTAGCGGGCCGTCGCGACGACGGTCCACGCGCCCTCCATCGCCGCGAGCACCACGAGGTCCGAGCTGCCGTGCGCCTCGGTGGCCGAGTCGAGCACGATTGCGGTGTTGAGGGTGAGGTGCCGCAGCTTCGGCCCACGCAGGGCGTCAGTCAGCCACTGAGCCAGCGCCTCCCGGCCCTTCGGACGAGTCGGGCCGGACTCGAGCAGGCCGTCCTCGTCGAACAGCTCGCTCCACTCCTGGACGAGGGCATCGTCGGCGTACTGGGCGTACAGGGCGACCAGGTTCCTGATCTGGCCTTCTGCGACGAGCGTCTGGATCTCGTCCACTGTCGCTTGGTTCACCTGCTCATGCCGACGGCCTCGAAGCAGTCGAGATCAACGGCGGCAACCGCGAAGCGCTCCCCGACGATGCGGCTGGTCTTGTCCGGTTGCATCTCCACCGGCGTAAGCCACCAGAGGAAGCTGTGCCAGACGTTGCGCCGCACGGCCAGCATGGCCTCGCCGACATGGGGCACCGCGGTCACGCCCTTTCCGCTGAGGGTGCCCAAGTAGTGCTCAACCAGCGGCTGGAGCTCCGTCCGACGGTCCTCGATGCTCAGGCACCCGATAATCGTGTAGGTGACGTCATGGGCCCAGGCACCCGCCTGCGCGGTCTGCCAGTCCAGCAAGGCTGGGGCGCCGTCATGCGTGATGAAGTAGTTGTCTTGATGTGGATCGGCGTGCAGCAGCGTGTGCGGCAGTGAGTCGTTGAAGGCCCACATCCGCCGTACGGCCTCGATCACTGCGTCACGGTCCCGGACGGACTCCGGCACGACCTCCGACCGAAGTGCCAGGTGCTTGTCCCAGTTCTCCTTCGACAGGATGAAGCTCGTGATCAGCTGCCGGACGTGTGCGTGGTCAGGACGCAACCACGCCCGCGTCTCCAGCTCCGGGCTGTCCCAGAACAGCGCGTGGTACGCCGCCTGCATCTCCACGGCCTGCGCAACTGTCTCGACGGCGAACGATCCCTCGGCCGCACGCCCGAAGCTGGCTCGCTCGCTCAGATCCTCCAGCAGCAGCAAGCCGTCCCCGTCCGCGCCGATCCCGGCGTAGAAGTGCCCCGGCTTGTCCACCGGGAGGCGATCGGCGAGCTCAGCGAAGAACCGCACTTCGTTCACATAGGCGTTACCGGCGACGGCAGCCATCGGCCCGCCCAGCCCACCTTTCAGATACATCGACTGGGGCAACCCGTTGCTCGCCCCGGGCGCATAGGTGAGCTGCACGTGCGCCTTCACCGCGGAACCCTGCACGATGTCCGGTACAGCGACACCCGTCACCACGGTGCCCGGATAGCGCTCGCTCAACGCGGTACTCATCCACTCCGCCGTGAGGTCGCCGGACGTCCGGGGCCAGAGCTCGGCAGTCGCGCTTATGCTCCCACCCATCAGGCCGCGTCCTTCGGAAGGCCAAGGACCCGCTCGGCCAGGATGTTGCGCATGATCTCGTCGGTGCCTGCGGCGATGCGGCAGCCTGCGGTGTGCATGACGTAGTCCCCCCAGGCTGCGGTTCCCCACGCCCCGGTGTCCGCGACCATCGAGGGCCCGATCAGCTCGGTGGCGACGGCAGCGATCTTCCGCATCGCTTCCGTGTTGCTGATCTTGGTGATCGACTCTGCCGGCCCGGGCGGAAATCCGCGCCGCCAGCGGTCCTCCGACAGCATGCCGTTGAGCTTGATCACCTGTGCCTCGACCCAGCAGGCAGCGACGTTCTGCCGGAGCAGCTGGTCGTGCGGGTCGCCGAGCTCACGGGCAGCTTGGATGAGTCGGCGGGTCGCCTCCTGGACGCCGAAGAGGTCACGGCCGACCCCGAGCGCGCGCTCCCCCATCAGGGTGCTGATCGCCACAACCCAGCCGCGGTCCACCTCGCCCAGCCGGTGGCTGTCGGGGATCCGCACATCGGTGAGGAAGACCTCGTTGAACGCGTGGCCGCCGTTCATCTGCTTGAGCGGGCGGACCTCGACGCCTGGCGCGGTCATGTCGAGGACGAACGCCGTGAGGCCTCGGTGCTTGGAGCCCGAGGGGTCGGTGCGGCACAGCACCTCCCCGATGTCGGCGAGGTGCGCGAGCGAGGTCCAGACCTTCTGGCCGTTGAGCACCCACTCGTCGCCGTCGCGCACGGCGCGCGTGGAAACCGAGGCGAGGTCGGACCCGGCGCCCGGCTCGCTGAACATCTGACAGCCCAGCAGGTCACCACGGTGCAGGCCGCGGAGGTAGCGGTCCCGCACTTCCTGCATCCCGTGCCGCAGGATCGCCGGGGCGACCATCCCCAGGCTGATGGTGAACGGATCGCGCGGCAGGTCGTACTCGTCCTTCAGGGTCCGGTAGAGCCGCTCCGCCGTCACAGGCAGCTCACGTCCGCCGTACTCCTTCGGCCCGACGAGCCAGCCGAAACCTGCGTCGAACTCCGTCCTCCGCCAGTCCTGCGCCGACTCGTACCAGGCCCGCTCCGCCTCGGTCGACTCCACGCCCTCGCCACCGAGCTCGTCCGATCCCTCGCCCCAGGCCAGCGACGACGGGTCGGGAAGCCTGCGGGCATGGCCGTCGAGGAAGGCCCGCGCCTCAGCGACGAAGCCCGCATCGATCCCCAGGTCCGCGACCGCCTCCATGCCGTTCCCCTCGTCTGTTGAGTGTCCTCTGTTGCTACGCAGTCACGTCGGTGTTCGGTGGCAGCGCGGCCACGTCCGGGTGGTCCTTGCCCAGCGGTCCGTGCTTGCGCGCACCTCCGGGGGACCCGATCTCGGCGAAGACCTCTGTGCAACGGGTCAGCAGGTGCTGCTCGTCGTCCTCGAGGTCGATGTCGAACAAGATGGCCTGCACCGGGCAGGTCGCCTCACAAGCACCGCAGTCGATGCACTCGTCGGGGTGGATGTACATCGACCGCTCACCCTCGTAGATGCAGTCGACGGGGCACTCGCGCACGCAGGACTTGTCCATGATGTCGACGCAGGCGTTCGAGATGACGTACGTCATGACGGGGACAGCTCCTGGGCTGGGAATCGAGTGCTCCCGAAGGTTACGCCCTCGCAGCACCATCGCGCAGCAACTGGGTGTACTCTTTTACAAGGACCAGCAGATCGGAGCCATCCCCGATGGGCTTTGCCCCGACGCCTGAGCACGAGGAGCTGCGCGCGGTCGTGCGCAGCTTCCTGGCGGACAAGTCGTCCGAGGCAGAGGTCCGCCGGGTCATGTCGACGGACGAAGGCTACGACCCGGCGGTCTGGAAACAGATGGCGCAGCAGCTCGGGCTGCAGGGGCTCGTGCTTTCTGAAGCGCACGGCGGCGCCGGGTCCACGATGCAGGAGGTCGGCGTGGTGCTGCAGGAGATGGGTCGGGCACTGCTCTGCGCGCCGTTCCTCTCGACGGTGGTTCTCGCCGCAACCGCGCTCGCAGCCTCCGGTGACACCGTGGCCCAGCAGGAGCTGCTCCCTCAGATCGCGGCCGGCGAGCTCGTCGCGACCGTCGCCCACACCGAGCAGGACGGCTTGTGGGGGACGTCGCCCGCGACGACCGCGCGGGAGCAGGAGGGGCTGTGGTGCCTCACGGGCACCAAGTCGTTCGTGCTGGACGGCCACAGCGCGGACGTCCTCGTGGTGAGCGCTCGGGACAGTGACGCTGTCAGCCTGTTCCTGGTCGACGGCGACGCAGCGGGCGTGGAGCGAACCCTGCTGCCCACCCTTGACGCCAGCCGCAAGCAGGCCACCGTCGTGCTCACCGACGCACGCGCAGTCCGGCTGGGCACGCCACATGACGGCGAGCGCGTCCTGCGCCACGTGCTCGACGTCGCGGCCGCCGCGCTCGCCATGGAGCAGGTGGGAGTGGCAGAGCGGTCCCTGGAGCTCGCCGTCGACCACGCCAAGCAGCGCGTGCAGTTCGGCCGTCCGATCGGGTCGTTCCAGGCTGTCAAGCACACCTGCGCGGACATGCTGGTCAAGGTCCAGGCGGCGACCTCTGCTGCGGCATTCGCGTGCTGGGCCGTGGATCACGAACCCGAGGAGCTCGCGGTCGCCGCGAGCCTGGCCCAGGCCTATTGCTCGGCTGCGGCCTTCGAGGTCGCGGAGGCAGCGGTCCATCTCCATGGTGGCATCGGGTTCACGTGGGAGCACCCGGCCCATCTCTACTTCAAGCGGGCCAAGTCGCAGCAGGTGCTGTTCGGGACCGCGTCCTCCCATCGCGCACGCATCGCCGCGCACCTCGGGGTCTGATGCCCGCGAGCGTGCTGCTCGACGTCGGGCCGGCCCAGCTGTCCGGCCTGCTCGCGGAGCCGTCCGGTGCACCTCGCGGGCTCATCGTGGCCCTGCACGGCGGCGGCGCTCGGGCTGCCTACTTCGACTCCCCTGTCGACCCGGCGTCGTCGTTGATCCGGCTGGCGGCCGCCGCGGGCTGGCGGGCGGTTGCACTCGACCGACCGGGCTACGGCGCGTCGGCGGCTCTCGCTGCGTCGCGGCTGCGGGTGGCAGACCAGGTCCCCCTCATCGCCCGCGCCACCGCACAGCTGCGACCGGACGCGTGCCCGGTGCTGCTCGTCGGCCACTCCCTCGGCGCTCTCGTCGCTGTGCACGCGGCAGCTCTTGAGGCGCTCCCCGGCCTGGTCGCCCTCGCGATCGGCGGCATCCCGCTCCGGTACACGGCCGACCAGACCGAGCGGCTGGCCCTCATCAACACGGCTGGCGCCCACATCGGCCGTCCGGACGGACCGCCGCCCGCCCCGGCCGACTGGTTCGGACCGGCCGGCTCCTGGGACCCGCGACTGGTCGACCACCGCCCGGACCTCGTGACCCGCACGCCGAGCGCGGAGTTCCTCGACGCGCGCGACTGCCCGGACCTGCTCCCGCCGGTGCTCGGGCAGGTGCGCTGCGCGGTGCAGGTGGCTGCGGCCGAGCACGAGCTGACGACGGCCAGCGCCACCGAAGTGCTCGCCGAGGCCCGCGCCGCGTTGGTCCGGGCCAGGAGCGTGGAGACCCTGCTGCTCAAGGGGTCCGGGCACAACCTGTCCCTCGGGACGGGTGCCCGCGCGTATCACCTGCGCGTGCTGGCCTTCGCCGAGGAAGCCGTCGCCCCCTGACCGTGCCACCCGGCACTGTGCGGTCAGTCGGCCCACTCGGGTGGGCGCTTCTCGCCGAAGGCCCGCGGGCCTCCTGGAAGTCCGGGTGCTGCCAGTGCATCCGCAGCAGCGCCCAGCCGTACTCCAGGGCGTCCCGGTAGCCCATCTCGAGCGAGCCCCAGATCGCCTGCTTGGACAGCTGCGTCGCGTGCGGCGAGTTCGCGGCGATGTCGCGGGCGATCTGCTCGGCGGTGCTGGCAAGGTCAGCGAGCGGCACGACCTCCTCGACGAGGCCGAGCTCGTAGGCCCGCTTGGCCGTCAACCGGAAGGGCTTGCCCTGCAAGGTCATCCGCAACGCCGTACCCAGCGGGAGTCGCTTGGCCAGGCCGATGTTCTCGACGGCGCCGACCATGCCCACGTTCACATGGGTGTCGAGGAA